>CBFGPB010000039.1:0-13630 GCA_965650545.1 uncultured Devosia sp.
GCTACTCACCCTTGTCCATCCGCCGGAGCACTTCCTTGACCTTTGAGTTGATCTGGTCGAGCGAATAGGGCTTGGGCAGGAAGTCGACGCTTTGGTCATCCTCGATGTCCCGGCGCACGCTTTCCTCGGCGTAGCCGGAGACGAAGATGATCTTGAGCTTGGGCATCTTCTCGCGAATAGCCTTGAGCATGGTCGGGCCGTCCATTTCCGGCATCACCACGTCCGAAATGATGAGATCGACCTGGTAATCGAGGTCTTCCAGCACTTCGAGCGCTTCCTCGCCGCCATCGGCCTCGAACACCTCATAGCCGGTCGCCTTGAGGGCGCGGGCGGAGAAGGCGCGCACGCTCTCCTCGTCCTCGACGAGCAGGATGCGCTCGTGTCCGGTCAGGTCCTTGGCCGGAGCGGCCGCAATCGCCGCCTTGGCCGCGGCCTCTTCGGCGCTCGGCACATAGCGCGGCAGGAAAATCTTGAAGGTCGTGCCCACGCCCACGGTGGAAACCGGATAGATGAAGCCCTCGGTCTGCTTGACGATGCCATAGACCGTCGAGAGCCCGAGGCCCGTGCCCTTCCCGAGTTCCTTGGTGGTGAAGAAGGGCTCGAAGATCTTGGCCAGGATTTCGGGGCTCATGCCCGTGCCGGTGTCCTCGACATCGATGAGCACATAGTCCGCCGGCACCATGCCCTCGAACTTGAACCCGGCCGCTTCCGCCTCGGTCACGTTCGAGGTGCGGATGGTGATCGAACCGCCATTGGGCATGGCGTCGCGCGCATTGACCACGAGGTTGATGATCACCTGCTCGAGCTGCACCACGTCGGCCCGCACCGGCCAGATATTGCGGCCATGCTCGACCGAGAGGTTGTTCTTCTCGCCGATCATGCGCTTCAAAAGCACGGTCAGGTCATCGACGATCAGCGGCAGTTCCAGCACCTGCGGCCTGAGCGTCTGTCGGCGCGAGAAAGCCAGGAGCTGCCTGGTGAGACCGGCGGCCCGATTGGCATTCTGCTTGATCTGCATCAGCTCGTTGAAGCTGGGATCACCCGGCTTGTGCTTGAGCAGCAGCAGGTCGGAGAAGCCGATAATGGCCGTAAGCAGGTTGTTGAAATCATGCGCCACCCCGCCCGCCAACTGGCCGACAGCCTGCATCTTCTGGCTCTGGGCGAATTGGGCCTCCAGCTTGCGCTGGTCGGTCATGTCGAGAGCATAAACATTGACCCGCTCGGGCGAACCCGAGCTGGCTTCGGACGCGGAGATAAAGAGCCGGACGGCATGGTCGCCCTCGGCGCTGAGCACCGCATCTACCGGCTCGACCTCGGAGCGCTGGGCTGTCGCATCCGCCAGGGCGCGAAGGAACTTTTCCCGGCTGGCCTCGCCGATCAGCTCGCCAAGCGGCCGCAGCTCGAGGCTCTTGTCCTCGCCGGACCAGCGGAAGATCCGGCTGAACGGGGCATTGGTGCGCACGATGCGCCCGTCACCATCGAGCGTGGCAATGGCGAAGGGCGTGTCATTGAAGAAGCGCGAGAAGCGCACTTCGGCCGCCCGGAGTTCTTCCTCGGTGTCGGGCGCGCTCGACATGTCCAGCACGAGCGTTCGCGTCTCGCCCAGTTCCCCATCGGCAAGCCGCGCCGCCCGATGCAGCAAGCGCACCGGCAGCGCCGTGCCGTTGCGCCGCACCAGGTCGATATCGATGATCTCGGTACGGATTTCTCCATCACCCCTGCCCCGCATCAGCAGCGAGGCGCCATCGCCGCGCACGATATCGGTGAGCGCAAGCTGGCCGGCGTTGAATTCGGCCAGGTCATAGCCAAGCCAGTCGGCCAGGGTAGAGTTGAGATACTGGAGGCGGCCATGCGCGTCGGCCGAGAAAAAGCCCGAGGGTGAATGATCGAGATAGTCGATGGCGCGCTGCAAGTCGCGAAATGCGGTCTCGTTATTCTCCCTGTCGCGGGTGATGTCCTCGACCGACCAGGCCACCAGCGGCTTGCGCGCATCTTCGGTGTGCGGCAGCGGTCGCACGGACACCCGATACCAGAAGACGCGGCCGGCTTCCGCCAGCGACCCGCCAAGTCCACCGGGCACGCGGATATCCTCGATGGCGCTGCGTCCGTCCCGAGCGGCGCGCGACAGGCGATAGATGGCCTCGCCCGCATCGGCATAGCCCGAGAACAGGCGCGGGACACCGACAGGCACGCCATTATTGAGAGCGCCGGGGAAGGTCCCGTACTGACTGTTCACATAGGTGATCTTGCCCTCGCGATCGGCAATCACCGCACCGAAGGGCAGGCTGTCCACCACGGCATGGCTTAATGTGCGCCGGTCCTCGCTGGCTGCGAAGCGAAAGAGGCCCGCCGCCAGCCCGAAGAGGAAGAAGACCCCGGCCACCGCCAACAGGCCGACAAAGGTCATCACCAGTTCGGACGGAATCCGGTCGCCAAACAGCGAGAAGACCACCGCGACCACGACCAGTGCAATGCCAAGCACCAGAACGCGCCACAGTCCGGCGCCGCCGCGCCCGCTATCCAGAACCGGTTCGGGATAGCTGCCCTCGCCGAGCGGCGTCGATGCCATGGTGATCTGCTCCAGCGCGCTTGAATTCGTCCCGAATCGGGACATCAGCAAAGGTCTAGCAAAAGCCCCGCCCCCATGGGAGGGCGAAGCGGCTTTTCAACATGCAACGCACGGTCACGCATTCGGCCGCCAGCCGCCGCCCGGCCGCTTGAGCCGCATCACGAAGCCGATGACCTCGGCCACGGCCTTGAAGTGCTCACCCGGGATGGTCTCGTCGACATCGACCGCGGCGAATAGAGCACGCGCCAATGGCGGATTTTCGACGATCGGCACATCGTGTTCCTTGGCCATTTCACGAATGCGGAAGGCGACGGCGTCGGCGCCCTTGGCCACGCATTTGGGCGCGGACATGGACTTGTCGTATTTGAGCGCGACCGCAAAGTGGGTCGGGTTGGTGATGACCACGGTCGCATCGGGCACGGCCTGCATCATGCGCTTGCGGGCGCGATCCTGCCGCAACTGGCGAATGCGGCCCTTCACATGCGGGTCGCCTTCCATCTGCTTGTATTCTTCGCGCGTCTCCTGGACGGTCATCATCTGCCGCTTCCACCATTTCTGGCGGACATAGAAATAATCGGCCGCGGCGATCGCCGTGATCACCGCCAGCACCGCGGCGAAGATCTTCACGCCGATCTCCTGGAAATCCATCAGGATCATGACCGGGTCAGCGGTCATCATGGTCTCGAGCCGGTCGCGCTCCGGCCAGCACACGGCCACGACAATGGCGCCAACCACGCTGATCTTGATCAGGCCCTTGCCGAAATTGACCAGCGCATCGGTCGAAAACAGGCGCTTGAAGCCCCCGATGGGCGATATCTTGGAGAGTTTCGGCGTGATCGGGTCCACCGACCAGACCATGCGATGCTGCACCAGATTGGCGAGAATGCCGCACAGCATGAGGACAGCGAGCGGGATCAGCACCATGCCGATAATGGTCAGCGCCAGGCCGTTGAAGAAGGCGGAAAACCCGGCCCCCTCCACGTCGAACTGGTCGGCATTCATGAAGATCAGGCTCAGCGACTGGCTCAACTGGCTGCTGATCCAGGGCGAAAGCATGGCGAACACGACGCCCGAGCCCACCAGCATGAACCAGGTCGTCACTTCCTGGCTCTTGGCGACATCGCCCTTCTTGTGGGCGTCCTCGAGCTTCTTTTGGGAAGGGTCTTCTGTTTTGCTGTCCTGTTCGGGGGCTTCGTCCGACATGCGCTAGCCCCTCCACATCGCCAGGTGATTTTCGAAGGCGGTGAGATACCAGCCCATCATCATCACCAGAAGGATCGCGAACAGCAGCAGGCCCACAATGATATTGGCGGGCATGAGCACGAAATAGACCTGCAATTGCGGCATCAGCCGCGCCAGTATGCCGGCGCCCAGGTTGAACACCAGGCCGAAGACGATGAAGGGCGCCGACATCTGCACCCCGACCGAGAAGGCCCCGGCAACCGTCCGCACGGCCATCTGCATCGCGTCCTCGAACATCAGTGGATCGGTGGGCGAAAACACCATGTAGCTGTCGTAGATGGCCGCCAGCGCCATGTGATGGAGGTCAGTGGCAAAGATCAGCGTGACCCCGAGGAACGAGAGGAAACTCGAAAAGACCGCGCCCTGCACCCCCATCTGCGTAGGATCGGCTGCCAGAGCGCCTGAGAGACCGGTCTGGAAGGCCACGATTGTACCGGCAACAGTCGTCGCCATGACCGTGATGCGGACAATGGCCCCTATGATCAGCCCCACAGCCAACTCATGGAAGAGGAGCCCTGCAAGCCCGCTCAGGTCCGCCGGCATGGCCGGAATGATTTCCCCCAGAAGCGGGAAGACCACCAGAGTGAAGGCCAGCGCAAAGCCCAGGCGCATGCGGACCGGAATGGTCTGTTCGCCCAGCGCGGGCATCAGCATCAGCATCGCACCGATGCGCATGAACAGGATGAAATAGGTGAAGGCGGTGGCCGGCAGCCAATCGAGGCTGAGCGTCACCCTCAGCCACCCACGATGATCATGTCGACCACCCGGTCCATGTAGCCCGCCATGGTGGCGCCGAGGAACGGCAGGGTCAGCAGCATGGTAACGAAGATGGCGATGATCTTGGGAACGAAGACCAGGGTCATTTCCTGGATTTGAGTCAGCGCCTGGAAGAGGGCAATGACAACACCCACGACAAGCCCGACCAGCATCATCGGCATCGAGACAATGATCAGCGTCCAGATACCCTGGCTGGCAATGTCGAGCACTTCTGCGCCGGTCATGGCTCAAACCCTTGTCGATTCGACCTGCAGTCTAGCAGACTGCTGCCCCCACCATCACCTCCGGACCGTCCTCGGGCTCGACCCGAGGACCATTATCAACATCCAATGCAGTGGCGAGAGGCCCTCGGGTCAGGCCCGAGGGCGGCACCGTGGATGACGGAAAGCCACGACTAGATCGGCATCCGCATGATTTCCTCGTAGGCGGAAATCACGCGGTCGCGGATGGTGACCATGCTTTCGATGGCCATTTCAGTTTCGGAAAGGGCCGTCACCATGTCGACGACATTGGCCTTGCCGCTCACCATGTCGAGCGCCATCTGGTCGGCCTGCCGGCCCTGGTCGACCACGCCCTGCACATTCTGCGCCAGGAGGTCGGCGAAGTTCCCGCCTGCGGCCGGGGCTGTGGCGGTCAAGTCGGCCTGTGGCTTGGCGGCCTGGTTGATCAGCCGGCTGGCATTGCCATAGGCGGCAGCGGCGGCGTTGAAGGGGGTGTTGATGGCCATGGGAAAACCCTTTCAGAACCGGTCAGCCGCGCAGAATGTCGAGCGTGCGCCCGAGCATCTGCCGGGTCACGGTGACCACGTTGAGATTGGCCTCGTAGCTGCGCTGGGCCTCCCGCATGTCGACCGTCTCGATCAGCGTGTTGACATTGGGATATTGCACATAGCCATTCTCGTCGGCGGCCGGGTGGCCCGGCTCGTAGCGCGAGGTGAAGGGGCTCTGGTCATAGGCCAGGCGCCCGATTTCCACCACGCGCCCGCCCACTTCGGCATCGAAGCTGGTCTGGAATGTCGGGATGCGGCGGCGATAGGGCTCGTCCCCCGGCGCCTTGCCCGCAGAGTCCGCGTTGGCGATATTCTCGGCGATGACCCGCATGCGGGCGGTCTGGGCATGCAGGCCCGTCGCGGCGATCCTGAGCGAAGCGTTGAAATCCATGGTCTAACCCCTCAAGCGTTCTTGCCCAGCGCCACGCGCAGGATGCGGATGGATTTCTGGTAGAGCGAGGTCGCGGCCTGGTAGTCCATCATGTTGGTCGTGACCTTCATCATCTCGTCTTCGAGCGTGATGCCATTGCCCTCGGGCGTGATCTCGAAATTGGCCATGCGCTGGGCCGCGAAGGCCCCCTCGCCCGATGAGGCCGAGAAGTGCATCGGCTGGGTGACCGTGGTGACCACGGCAGACGAGGATGCCATCATCCCCATGCGGTCCTCGAAGTCATATTGCTTGAGATCGCGGCCGCGATATCCCGGCGTCTCGGCATTGGCGACGTTTTCGGCCAAGAGCCCCTGGCGGGTCTGATGCCAGCGCATCTTGTCGGTCAGCGCCGAGAAGACGGGCATATCCATGAGGCCCATGGGCCGAACTCCGGAAACGTCTGCGATTGGGCAATTCTTGCCGGGTGAATGGTTAATCAAGCGTTAACCAGCCCACCACTGCGGCAGGAATGCCGCGCATTTCGCAAAATTGACCGCCCAACCCGGCAGGAAATGCCGATCTGCCCGCCGCGCGACTGTCACCGCATCCGGAATCGCGCTATGTGCGTTGCCAATTGGAATAACCCCGGAGCGATCGCCCGTGCAATTCATCACCGGCCTGTTCGGCGGCAGCGGCAACACCATCCTGACCATGGTCCTGGCCCTGGGCATTGTCATCGTGCTCATCGTGCTGGCCGTCTGGCTGCTCAAGCTTTTGTCGAACGTATCGGGCAATGCCGCTCGTGGACGGAACAAGCGCCTGTCGGTGGTCGATACGCTGGTGCTCGACCAGAAGCGTCAATTGCTGATCGTGCGTCGGGATGATGTCGAGCACCTCATCCTCGTCGGCGGCCCGCAGGATGTCGTGGTCGAAACCGGCATTGCGGTCCCGGAAACGCCCGCCGTGCAGGCCCCTGCCCGCCGCCCGCTGCCGACCCTGGGCATGCGCCGTCCCGCCCAGCCCGCCGCCCCCGCGCCGCAGGCCCCCGAGCCTGTGCAGCCTGCCGTGAAGCCTCCCGAGGGCGCGCCTGGCACACTGCTCGAACAGCTGCAGAAATCCGGCCATGCCGGCGATCGCAAGGCCCGGGTCTCGCTACGCCAGACAGGCCTGCTGCGTCCGGTCACCGAACAGGACGCCACGGTATCCGTGCAAAACCCGGACGCCTGGACCAGCCCTACCCCCGACTCAGCTAAAGAGAGCGGGAACGAAATGGCGGGCGAAGGCGACGCGCTTGAGCATCACGACGGCGAAAGGGTCCAGCGGAACTAGCCCGGCGCGCTTTGCGCGCTGGCGGGCTGTCCTGCCGCTGCTGACGGCTGCCGGCTTTCTTGTTCTCTGGTCCACCGGGGCCTTCGCCCAGGACCTCTCCATCGACTTTGGTGATGACACCACCCTGACCGAGCGGGCGATCCAGCTCATCGGGCTGATCACGCTGCTCTCGCTGGCCCCGTCCATCCTCGTGATGGTCACCAGCTTCACGCGCATCGTGGTGGTACTCTCGCTGCTGCGTACGGCCATCGGCCTGCAGACCGCGCCGCCCAACACCGTCATGGTGTCGCTGGCCCTGTTCCTCACCCTCTTCATCATGCAGCCCACCCTGCAGCAGAGCTACGAGCAGGGCATTGCCCCCCTGATGGCCGGCCAGATCGAGTTTGCGGAGGCTTTCGACGCCAGTGCCGCGCCCTTGCATGAATTCATGCGGGCCAATGTCCGCGACAAGGATCTGGAGCTCTTCTACGACCTCACGGAAGCCGAGCCACCCGCCGAGCCCGAGGCCATTCCGCTGCAACTGCTGATCCCGGCCTTCATCATCTCCGAACTGCGCCGCGCCTTCGAGATCGGCTTCCTGCTCTTCCTGCCCTTCGTGGTCATCGACATGGTCGTGGCCTCGGTGCTGATGAGCATGGGTATGATGATGCTGCCGCCGGTCGTGATCTCGCTCCCGTTCAAGCTGATCTTCTTCGTGCTGGTCGACGGCTGGTATCTCGTGGCCGGCTCGCTGGTGCGCAGCTTTACGAGCTAAAGCGAAGCCAGGCCGCTGTCGACCTTGCTGGCGTTGAGCGGCGTCAGCGCGCCCTCGCCGGCATATGTCTCTCGGTAAGAGGCCAGGAAGGCCCCCAGGCTGTCCACGGCGGCCACTTCCGAAGCCACGCGCTTGAATTCAAGGCTCGAGGTCTGGATCGGGCCAGTCACATAGTCGAACATCGGCCATTCTGGCGAAGCGACCATCTGCTCGCCGAACTTGGCGCGCAGGCGCGACAGGCCGAAATCGTCCCCGGCCAGCACATAGCCCACCGCCGCCTTCACCAGGCTCATGCGCGCCACCATCGAAAGCGGTTTGCCTTCCGGCTCGCTGCCATAGATGGCTTCGATCATTTCGCCGGCCTGGCTGTAGCGGCGCGCTTTCCAATGGGCGTCTATGCGCAACAGCTCGACATCCTTGCCGTCCATATTGCTGATCAGATCGAGCGCGAGCTGATCGCGTCCGCCATCGATCATCGCACGTGCTTCCAGTATCCGGCGCTGCCGCTGCAGCGATTCGGGCAGGCCGGGCAACTGGGTCTCGTTGAGAACGCGAATGGCATCCTGCGGGCGGCGATCGGCGAGGTAGATCACAGCGAGATCGGATGCGATCTGCGTCCGCGCCACGCCGCGGAGGCGGTTGTCGAGCTGGTACTGCAGGAGGTCGGCGGCCTGAGCCAGGAGGTCCACCCGCACCAGTCGCCGCGCCAGGTTGCGGATCATCTCGTCGCCGCGCGCACCTGGCGGGGTCAGGTGCTGGAAGTCATAGTAGATGGCCATGGCCTCGACCGCCCCGATGGAGTCGGCCACGCCGTTGAGATAGAGGTCGGCGAACATGGATTGGGCCTGGTCGCGCAGGGCGTTGACCGACGGACTTTCGGGATAGTTGGCGACCGCCGATTTCACCGTTTCAAAGCCAAGCCGATAGTCACCATTGCGGAAGTAAAGCTGCGCGAGCAGCGTCTGCATCTCCGCTTCCAGGGCGTCTCCGCGCCAGAGCAGGGTCTCGGCCGCCAGCGTCTGCGTGCCCTTGGCGAGGTCGAGCCGCCCCTCCTCGTCCAGCAGCAGCAGCGTGCGATAGACGGCCTCGGCGCGCGTCGGGCGCACTTCCGAAGTGATCACCTGGCCATAGGTGTCGAGCGCTTCCTGGTTACGCCCTTCGGCTTCGTCGATGCGTCCGGCCAGCAGATGATGGAGGGACGCCTCCTCGACGCTGAGGCTGCCGAAGTCGATCGCATCCAGCATGCCCTGGGCAAGGCTCGGATCTTCTGCCTCGATGGCAGCACGGGCCGCTGCCAGGCGGAAGCGGTTGCGTGCCCATTCGGGATAGCTGTCGGCTATGCCGCGCGCTTCCATGGCATCGAACCTGGCCCCGCGATAGTCCTGCGTCTCGGCGCGCGCGATGGTCCGCCAGAACAGGGCATCCACTTCCTGGTCGAGCGAGGCCGCGTTGAGCAGGCTGAGCGCGTCGCGCGGGCGTCCCGCCAGCACATTGGCGATTGCAGCCGTCGCACGGATTTCGCGTGTCAGGTCGGTTGCCCGTAGTTCCGATTCGAGAACGCGCAGCACACCCAAGGCTTCGATCGCGAACCGGTTGGCGACCAGATATTGAGCAAGCCGCAGGCGAGCCATGTCGCGATCGCGGCCTTCTCCGGCGGCGGCAACCGCCTCAAGGTGATCCCGCTCTTCCGCGAAGGCCTCGGGGTCACGCTCTTCGAGCGAGGTGAGGTCGAGATAGCCTGCCCGCGCCGCTTCCCGGGCCTCGGCGCTGGTCTGCCGCAGCGTATCAATGGCCGAGACCGTCAGGCCACCCGTGGTGGAGATCACCGCCTCCGGGCTCTCGATCGTCACCTCGAGATTCACCGATTTCGGCTGCACAACAAGGCCGTGCACGCTGCGCAAGGCGTTGAAATCCACGTAATCCAGCGAACGGGTCAGGCCGCGGGCCGGTGGAAAAGCCGTGACCACCTTGAGGACATCGCCAACCAGGGGGTCGCGGAAATCGTGGACGCGACCTGGACGGACGATGTCGGCGACCATCTCGAATGAACCCTCGATGTCGCGACGGCGGGACAATGCGAGCGGTTCGGTGGGGCTGAGCATCATGTCACCCAGCGACAGGACCCATGCCATGCCTTCCGAACCCAGCGTCGCCAGGCGATCCTGCGTCAGGTCGAGACGTACCACCTGGGTATCGCCCGAGGAAATCACGGCGAAATCCCCCGCGATCTCGTCCAGCTCGGCCGATCTGGCCGGTGCCTCGATCCCGCTCACCGTATCGAAGATCATCCAGACGGTGTCCCCACGACGGAAAACGGCGGCGGGTGTATCCTGCTCGAAGGGAAACACCACCCTGACGGTATTGCCCAGGACGTTGATGAAAGGCCTGACCGTTTCGGCGGCGGCGACTTTCAGGGCTGCGACCTGCGGCTCGGCGGCCAGTGCCTGCGCTTCCGCCTCTGCGGCCAGATGACTGGCTTCGGCCGTCAGCTGGCCTGGGGTCAACTGGGGCAGCGCCTGGCCGGCAATATCGATATCAAGCACATATTGCGACGGGGAGATGGCGTAGAAGCGCGGCTCGACGCCTTCGGCAAAGATGAAGGATGCCGCCACTCCGTCGGCCGAAGAGCCGGCCTCTGCGGACACGAGCTCCGGCGGCAGACTTGTCAGCAGGGACGTCAAGTCCATCTCGGCTGGCCACTCAAAAGTGGCCGCGCCCACATTGCCCTTCTTGGAGAACGTGCCTTCGGTCGGCACAGACCAGTCGAACTGCACGCGCAGGAACGTCGCATTGCGACCGACGCGCACGTTGACCGCGGGGTTGAGCTCCGCAGCCATCCGGGCCTTCCGCTCACGCTCGGCCTTGATCGCCGCTTGCCGCGCGCGCTCGGCCAACTCGTCGATGATGTCCTGCGGCAGCGCCGGCGGCATGCCCTGCCAGGTCGTCGGCATCAGGTCGACGAAGAGCTTTTCGCCCGCCTCGATGCGGTTGAAATTGAAACCGTCCTTGAGCGCCAGCCGCAGGCCACGGCCATCGGGGTCGATGCGCGCCATCGAGAGGTAATTGGGCATGGTAACGGCGACATCGGGAAGCAGGATGTCGACAGGGTCTTCGAACTCGACCGAGAGCACGCCATTGTCGACGCGGAATTCGTAGGGGGGCAAGGCATCGAGCGATGGGAAGCTCAGAATGAGCCGGGCATACCCGTCTTCCTCGGTGGCGTAGAGCTGGCCCTGTTCCTGAGCAAAGGCAGGCCCTGCAATGGTCAGGACGCTGACCAAAGCCGTCGCTACGGCTCCGAGCAAGGCCCGTCGCCAGCCTGATTGTCCTGCTGTCTTCACCGGCCTTCTGCCCGCCCGACACATGCATCCGCGTTCGCGGGACGGGACAGCGCCCGAAGTCCTCAAAACGCGAGGGTTACAACACTCCAGGCCAACCGCCTTCTCTGCGGACGCAGGCCATGGAAGCCCAACCCTAGCGATGGGTACTTAACACCCCCCTAAGGGGATGGCTGGCAATTGCCTATTGTCCGACGATTTGCGGCAGCGCCGCCAGGTCTTCCGGCGCCATCTGGTCGAGCGGATCGGTGCTGGCCGAAGCCATGCGCACGGTCAGCTCCTGGGCCCTCATCGTGTCCATCTCAGCCAGGATCGGCGCCATCTTGCGCGGGCTCATCATCTTGGCGACGCGCAGCAGGACCTCGATGTCCAGCGCATTGAAGATATTGGCGGCATCCTTGGGCTTCATCGTCTCATACATGGCCACGATGCCCGCGAACTGCCCCTCTTCCATCTCCTTGCGCTCTTCGACCAGCGTGGCGATCTGAGCTTCGATCGCCTCGAGTGTCTGCTGGCGTTCCTCGATGCGCTTTTCCGCCGCCTCGACCAGCGACGCCCGCATGGCCAGTTCCTGCTCATACGTGTCGAGCTCTGTCCGGCGGGCCGCCAGACGCTCCAGCAGCGCCTGCTCGGTCAACGTGGCATTTGCCGATGTCAGGGGCAGCGCGCCATCCGGCGTCAACAATTGCGGCACCGCATCTTCGAGCGGCGGGCAATCGGCAGGGATGACCAGAAGTTCTCCCTGGCTGGTGTCGGCCTCGCCTTCTTCTGCTACCGGACGCGGGTCGCAGGCATTCTCCGCCGCGATGACATTGGTGGCATCTTCGCCATGACCCGCCTCTGCGCCATCAGATTGGGCGGCCGGTTCCTCATGACTGCCGGCTGCCGCTTCGGTCTCTGTTTCCGTTCCGCCATGGCCACTGGCCGCTGGGGCACCATGCTCACCCGAGGCCTCCTCGCCCAGCGTGGGCGTGCCGTCGGACAAGGTGGGACTGGCATCCTCTATCGTCGGCTCGCTTGGCAGCGTCACCGTTTCACCCGGTTCGGCACCAGCGCCGTGACCGGATCCGCCGTCACCGCCACCGGCCGCCTGCGCCACGCCTACCCCGGTCAGCACATAGCCGCCATTGGTGACCAGGCCCAAGGTCTTCAGGACCAGCAGGGCGGCAACGGCCAGGATGACAACCGGCAGCAGGCGAATATTGGTCACGCAGCGGCTCCCCGACTCCTGACGCGCTCGGACAATTGCTGGAGCGCCGTCTGCACCTTGTTCGGCGGCTCGACCGGCTCGATCGCCTGGCTATGGCGTGCAACGCTGGTGATCTTGGCAATCCGCTCCATCAGCACAGTGCCAGCGGTCACATGATTGGCCAATTCGACGCCGAAGCGCTCGGCCTCTTCGAGGCGCGCCGTCAGCGACAGGTCCGCTTCGACCGCAGTGGACTTGAGTTCCTTGATGGCCTGGTTGGCCAGGTTGGTGGCACCGACCAGGTCGGCCACCATCTGGCGCATGGCATCCTTGTCCTGATGCAGGCGCTTGAGGCGCTGATTCAGCAACACGCAGTATCCGATGGTCAGGGCCAGCAGGATTGCCACAGCGCCTTCCACAAATATCCCAAGAGGCAGCCCGAACATCATCGTCCTTCCATCGTCTCGTCGATTGCCTCGAAGGCCGCCATGGTGACCTTGGGCGGGTTGAGCGGGTGGGTCACCCGCACGGAAACATGATTGCCGATATGGCCCATGATGGCCTCGGTCAGCTCGACATCGCCGCAGCGCAGCCGCACCGGGTCGCTCGGGCCACGCTCGAACATAAGGGTCTGGCCGGGCTTCATGTTGAGGAGCCGCGACAACGGCAGTTCCTGCTCATGCAGAACGGCCTCGATCTCAACTTCGGCCTGGTAGATCTCCGTGGCCAGATGCCCTTCCCAGATCGGGTCGCGGCCGAACTTCTCACCCATGAACATCTGCAGCAGCTGTTCGCGAATAGGTTCAATAGTCGCGTAGGGCAGGAGAATTTCGATCTTGCCACCGCGATCGTCCATTTCGATGCGCAGCTCGATAAGGATGGCGGCATTGCCCGGCCGCGAAATAGCGGCAAAGCGCGGATTGGTTTCCATGCGCTCGAGCTTGAAATTGATCTGCGTCACCGGTTCGAAGGCGCGATGCGTGTCCTCGAGGATGATCTCGATCATCTTGCGAGCCAGCGCCATTTCAATGGTCGTGTAGGGCCGCCCCTCGACGCGGATATTGCCCCCGATCCGGCGCCCGCCCAGGAGCACGTCGATCATCGAATAGATGAGATTGGAATCGACGGTGAGCAGGCCATAGTTCTCCCATTCCTCTGCCTTGATGACCGAGAGGATGGCCGGCAGCGGGATGGAATTGAGATAGTCGCCGAAACGCACCGAGGAAATCGAGTCCATGGTGACTTCGACATTGTCCGAGGTGAAGTTGCGCAGCGAAGTCGTCGCCAACCGCA
>CBFGPB010000040.1:0-13594 GCA_965650545.1 uncultured Devosia sp.
CCGCGATGCTGGCAGAGCTTGTCTAGAGAAAGTCCGCCCGGTGCGGCGTGAACACATCGACCAGGCGGCCCTTCTCCAGCGCCAAGACGCTGTGAACAAGACCCGAAGGGACGATGAAGCTGCCACCCTGGCCAACCACTTCGGTCCTGCCATCAATGGTCACTTCGAAGCGCCCCTCGGCGACATAGCTGACCTGGATATGCGGATGGGAATGCGGCGCGCCCACTGCGCCTTTTTCAAACCCGAACTCCACTTGCATCAGTTCTGGCGTATGGATCAGGACACGACGGGTATTGCCGGGCGCCAGTTCGATCCATTCGGTTGCATCGGGCTGGGCGAAAAACTGTTGTTCAGTCATGCGGTTACCTCGCGAGCCAGCCGCCATCGACCGGGATGACGGCGCCGTGCATGTAGTTGGAGGCGGGCGCAAGCAAGAAGACTGCCGCGTCGCCGATGTCGGACGGCACGCCCCAGCGGCCCGCCGGAATGCGCCCGAGGATGGACGCCGAGCGATCAGGATCGTTGCGTAGCGCCTCGGTATTGTTGGTCTCGATATAGCCGGGCGCCACGGCATTCACATTGATGCCCTTTGCGGCCCATTCGTTGGCAAGCAGCCGGGTGATGCCCAGCACGCCGCTCTTGGAGGCCGTGTAGCTGGCCACACGAATGCCCCCCTGGAAACTCAGCATCGAGGCGATGTTGACGATCCGCGCCGGACGCGCCGCAGCGATGGCCCTCCGGGCAAGCGACTGGCTGAGAAAGAACATCGTCTTGAGATTGATATCCATCACCGCATCCCAGTCGGCCTCGGTGAAATTCACCGCGTCGACGCGCTTGATGATGCCGGCATTGTTGACCAGGCCGTCAATGGGGCCATCCCGATCCCAGGCGGCGTCGAACATGGCCTGCGCCGCTTTGGTAGCCCCGAGATCGGCATTGACCTCTACGAAGTCGGCGCCCTGGTGCGCCATCAGAGAAGCAGTTTCCTGCATGTTGGAGCGGCCGACACCAATGACCTTACCCCCGGCCCGGCCGATGCTGAGGGCTATGCCCTGGCCGATGCCGGTATTGGCGCCGGTGACCATGATGGTCTTGCCGGCAAGCGAAAAGGCACTGAGATCCATCAGCGCAGGTCCGCCATTTCGACCTTCTCGACGTCGGTATAGTCGACATTGTCGCCGGCCATGGCCCAGATGAAGGTGTAGGCGCCCGTGCCGGCACCGCAATGGATCGACCACGGCGGGGAAATGACCGCCTGTTCGTTGCGAACGATCAGGTGCCGGCTCTCGTCAGGCTCACCCATCAGGTGCACCACGAAGGCATCGGGCTTGAGATCGAAATAGAGATAGGCCTCCATGCGCCGGTCGTGCACATGTGCAGGCATGGTATTCCACACGGAACCCGGCGCGAACTGGGTGAGGCCAACCACCAACTGGCAGCTCTTGAGGCTGTTCGTGTACTGATAGATCGAACGTTCATTGGCAGTCTCGGCGCTGCCCATGTCGAGGCGCTTCGCGCCGGACTGCTGCAGCAGGGTCGTTGGGTGACTGGCATGTGCAGGAGCGCTCAGGAGATAGAACCTGGCGCCGTCCCCGGCAAAGCGTACGTCCCTGACCCCCATGCCGATATAGAGCATGTCGCGCGGTCCGATGGCGTGATCGGCGCCATCGACGGAAATCGTGCCCGCCAGACCGATATTGACAGCGATGAGTTCGCGGCGGTCGAGGAAATTGTTTGTGCCCGTCGGCTTGATCGCTTCGAGTGCCAGCGCGCTACCATTGGGCACGGCACCGCCGACGGCCATGCGGTCATAATGAGTATAGGTCCAGCGCACCTGCCCCGCGGCGAACAGGTCATCGACAAGAAAACTCTCGCGCAACTCGTCCGTGCCCATGGCAGCGGCAGTGCTGGGGTCGATGGCAAAGCGGATATCGTAGTCGGTGCTCATGAAATGTCCTGGTTGGTCCGGCCCTGTTCCGCCAGGCGGGCGCGGTAGCGGTCCTGGCTGCGCGACAGGTGTTCGCGCATGGCCTCGCGGGCGCCATCAGCATCGCGGGCGGCAATGGCATTTAGAATTCGTCGATGCTCTTCATGCAGCCCCACCTGGTATTCGTAGGTCAGCACGCTCTCCGTTCCCCATGGAGAGGCGACGTCGCAGGGGATGGTGCGGCTTCCCAGGGCATCGAGCACTTCGAGATAGAATGGATTATTGGTCGCCGCCGCAATGGCGCGATGAAAGGCAAAATCTGTCTTGCCGGTAGGATTGCCAATCTTTAGGAGCCGCCCGAACTCGTTCCAGGCTTCCTGGATTGCCGCCACCTGGCTGGTGCTGTGGCGCTGGGCGGCAAGCCCCGCCGACTCGATCTCTATGCCCATGCGGACTTCAAGCACGTTGAGCGCCACGGAGATCTTGTTGGAGCGCTCCCCGGCAATGGCGCTGAAGGGCGACGTGGCCTGCGCCATGACAAATACCCCCGCTCCCTGCCGCGGCTGCACCATGCCGTCCGCGGCCAGAGCGGCTATGGCTTCACGGACGACCGTGCGGCTGACGCCGAAAAGCGTGGTCAACTGGCCTTCGGTGGGCAGTTTTTGACCCGGCGCGAACTCGCCCGAACCGATGCGCTTGCGCAGCGCATCGATAACCATCTCGGCCAGCTTCGGCTTTCGGGCAGGGGAAGAAACGTCGATCAAGGACATGTCATCACCGGAAGAGGCTCGGCAGCCAAAGCGACAGGGCCGGGATATATGTCACCAGTCCCAGCACGACCACGCCGGCCAGGTAGAACGGCCAGACGCTCTTCATCGCGTCCCAGACCGATATCTTGGCCACGGCGGCCGCCACGAATTGTACGGGACCGAGCGGCGGTGTGTTGAGCCCAATGCCAAGGTTGAGGATCATGATCACGCCGAAATGTACCGGATCGACTCCGAACGCGCTGACCATGGGCAGGAAGATCGGCGTCGTGATGACGATCAGCGGCCCCATGTCCATGAACGTGCCCAGTATCAGAAGCAGCACATTGATCAGGAGCAGCACCATCAACGGGTCGCTGGTGAGCTGGGATATCGCTTCGGTCAGGATGGGTGCGACCCGCATATAGGCCATGAGCCAACCGAACGACGCCGCGGCCCCGATAATGAACAGCACCATGGCGGTCGTCCGCACTGCCCCGGTTACGCAGTGAATGAATTCGCGCAGGTCCATGCTGCGATAGACGAGCAAGGTCACGAGGAATGCGTAAATAACGGCGATGCAGGAGCTTTCCGTCGCCGTAAAGATGCCTGAACGGACGCCACCGAAGATGATTGCGATGAGCAGCAGGCCTGGAATGGAAATCAGGAAGTACTGGAAGGCTCGACCGAAGCCGGGGAATGGCTCGGTGGGATAGCCGCGCCGACGAGCCACGATATAGGCCGTGACCATCAACGCTGCGGCCAGCAGCAGGCCGGGAATGATGCCGGCCGTAAAGAGGTCTGCGATGGAAATGCGGCCTCCGCCCGAGAGCGAATAGATGATCATGTTGTGGCTGGGCGGCAGCAGCAGCGCGATCAGCGCCGCCATTGAGGTGACGTTGACTGCATAGTCGGCACCGTAACCACGTTCCTTCATCTGCGGGATCATGATGCCGCCAACGGCCGCCGCTTCCGCCACGGCTGAACCCGAAATGCCGCCGAACAGGGTCGAAGCCGCGACATTGACCTGGCCCAGACCACCGCGGACATGACCGATCAATGAACCCGCGAACTGGATGATCCGCGCCGCAATGCCCCCGCGCATCATCAGGTCGCCCGCGAAGATGAAAAAGGGGATAGCCATCAGCGTAAAGGCGCTGACGCCGGAATTGAGCTGCTGGAATACAACGATCGCCGGGCGACCGAGATAGACCACGGTGGCAAAGCTTGCGATGCCGAGGCAGAAGGCGATGGGCGTTCCCACCAGCATGAGCAGCGTGAAGACGCCGAAGAGAATCCAGTATTCCATGTTGTCCTCAGTCCGCCGTCACAATGGCGTCGTCGGACGGCTCATCGACATTCTCGCCCGCGAGCCGCAGCAGGATGCGCTCGAGCGAGAACAGGCACATCAAGACGCCCGACAATACGATAGGGAGATAAGTAAAGGTCTGTGGCAGCCCGATCACCGGGATGCGCACCGTCCAGCCCCGCAGGGCCAGTTCGCCGCCATACCAGAGCATGCCGAAGGCGAAGGCGAAGATGGCGAGGTCGCTGATCGCCCGGAGCCAGGCCTTGGCACCCTTCGGCAGCACGTAGAGCAGCACATCGAAACCCATGTGGAAGTTTTCGCGCACGCCGACGGCCGCTCCCAGGAAGATGAACCAGCTCATGATCATGATGGATCCGCCCTCCGTCCAGGACGGTGAGGCGTTGACGACGTAGCGCATGAAGACCTGGTAGGCGACAATGACCGTCATAGCCACGAGGCCTGCTCCGGCAATCCAAAGCGCCAGAGTCGATATTGCGGCCAGTATGCGGCTGACTGCCAGGAGCCCGTTCTTCATGCTTCACTCTCCTCCGGGATAGTAACCGGGCCGGCCAGGAGACCGGCCCGTAGAGGCCTCAGCCTTCGGTCGCCTGGATGCGCGCCACCAGGTCCTGCAGCTTGGGATCAGTGACATACTTCTCGTAGACAGGCTTCATGGCTTCGATGAAGGGAGCCTTGTCGACCTCGTTGATCTCGACGCCGAGCGCCTCGACCCTGGCCTTGGATTCCACTTCCTTGGCCGCCCAGAGCTCGCGCTGGTAGGCAACCGACTCCTTGGCGGCCTCACGCATCGCCTGCTGGACTTCCGGGGTGAGACCGTCCCAGACAATCTTGGAAACGACCAGTACTTCGGGCACCATCAGATGCTCATCAAGCGAATAGTACTTGGCGACTTCGGCATGACCGGCCGTGTCGTAGCTGGGATAGTTGTTCTCCGCGCCATCGATAACGCCGGTCTGGATACCCGAATAGACTTCGCCATAGGGCATCGGCGTAGCGTTACCGCCCAGGGCCGCGACCATGTCCACAAAGATGTCCGAGCCCATGACGCGGAACTTCATGCCTTCCATATCGGCCAGCGTGCTGATCGGCTTCTTGCTGTTGTAGAACGAGCGCGCGCCACCGTCGTAAAAGGCCAGGGCAACGACATCCACTGCCTCGAAGGCGGCCAGGATTTCCTCGCCGATCGGGCCATCGAGCACGTTGTGGAAATGCTCCGCGGAGCGGAAGATATAGGGCAGCTGCGTCACCGTGGCCTCGGGTACCTGGGTGCCGAAGGCGCCAACGGAGATGCGATTGAGATCGATCACGCCGAACTGGGTCTGCTCGATCGTGTCGGCTTCCTGGCCGAGCTGGGCCGAGTGGAACACCTCTACCGAATAGGCGCCGCCGGTCTTCTCGCTCAGCAGTTCTCCGAACTTTTTTACTGCTTCCACAGTAGGATAGCCGTCGGGATGGGTGTCCGACGAGCGCAGCACGGTCTGGGCGCTGGCGGTCGAGAGCATAAGCGTAGTCGCGACGACGGCCGCAGCCGCCATCCGTGGCAGATGAAACATGGTTGTCCTCCCAATGTGTCTCAGGTGCCGGCCGCTCGTCTGTCCCTGGCCGGCCCGAACGGCAGGTGATCCCACCGTTGGCGCGCATTTTCGTTGCCGAACCCGGCGCCATGCGTCAATCTAGTATGGAAGACAAAGTGACAAGTCAACATACAAAAACTCGTATGTTGTATGATGACTTTTTGCCACCCATGAGAGTATTGACCAAAAAATGACAACACCCCGGACGGATGGCCGGGGTGTTGTGTGCTTTAGCGGACGGGTCCGGGACCCATCAGATGAACAGGTTCTGAACCTAAATGTGAATGGCCCCGTCGCCCAGCGAGAGGGCGGCCTCGCGAATGGCCTCGCTGAGGGTCGGATGCGCATGGGTGGTGCGGGCCAGGTCTTCCGAAGCGCCGGAGAATTCCATCAGCGTTACCAGCTCATGGATCATCTCGCCGGCATTCTTGCCCACGATATGTGCGCCGAGCACGCGGTCGGTCTCGACATCGGCAAGGATCTTCACAAAACCTTGGGTGGCGAGCATGGCCTTGGCGCGGCCATTGGCGGTGAAGGGGAACTTGCCGATCTTGTAGTTGACGCCATCAGCCTTGAGCTCGTCCTCCGTCTTGCCGACAGAGGCGACCTCCGGATTGGTGTAGACAACGGCGGGAATGGCCGAATAGTTGACGTGACCAGCCTGGCCGGCCAGGATTTCGGCCACGGCAATGCCCTCGTCCTCAGCCTTGTGCGCCAGCATTGGTCCGGCAATGACGTCGCCGATGGCATAAATGCCATCCACCGAGCTCTTGTAGTGGCCATCGACGCGGACGCGGCCGCGCTCATCGAGCGCGACGCCAGCGAGGTCGAGGCCAAGTCCTTCGGTGAAGGGCTTGCGGCCGATGGCGACCAGCGCCACATCGGCGTCCAGCAGCTCGGCCTCGCCGCCCTTGGCGGGTTCGACACGAACCTTGAGCGATCCGTCTTCCTGCTTGTCGATGCCGGCAACCTTGCTCGAAAGCTTGAACTCCATGCCCTGCTTCTGAAGCATGCGCTGGAACTGGCGGGCCACTTCACTGTCCATGCCGGGCAGGATGCGGTCGAGATACTCGACTACGGTGACCTGGGCGCCCAGGCGCATCCAGACCGAACCGAGCTCGAGGCCGATGACACCGGCGCCAATGACGACCATGCGGTTCGGCACCTGTTCGAGCACCAGCCCGCCGGTCGAAGTCACGACCTGCTTCTCGTCTATCTCGATGCCCGGCAGATTGGCCGAGACCGAGCCGGTGGCGATGACAATGTTCTTGGTCACGATCTCGGTCTGGGCGCCCGTCTGTGGCGTCACCAGCACCTTGCCGGCAGCCGGAATCGAGCCGATGCCGCGGAAGACAGTGATCTTGTTCTTCTTGAAGAGGTAATCGACGCCGCCGACATTGGATGCCACCGTTTCGGAGCGGTGGTTTTGCATCTGCTTGAGGTTGAGCTGCGGCGCAGGGATGTCGATGCCCAGCGCCTTGAAGCCATGGCCGGCCTCCTCGAAGAGCTCGGAGGCATGCAGCAGTGCCTTGGAGGGAATGCAGCCGATATTGAGGCAAGTGCCACCCAAGGTCGGCCACTTCTCCACCACGGCGACCTTCATGCCCAGCTGCGCCGCGCGGATGGCGCAGACATAGCCGCCCGGGCCCGAGCCGATGATGGTAAGGTCGAATTGGTCTGCCATTGTTCTTGCCTCAGAGATTGTCAGCGCTGTTGTGCGAGTGCGACCCGCACGGCCAGCGCCAGGAATGTAATGCCGGTGACCCGATTAAACCACCGGCCAAAGCGGAAAAAGCCCTGCCGCACCGAAGGGGTCGTAAAGAAGACCGAAACCAATGCAAACCAGGCAAAAAGCATGAGAGCCATACTGCCTACATAGATCACCTTCACCTGGCCCGCCGTATGCACAGAGACCAGCGAGGTGAAGAGGGCGAGGAAGAAGAGTACGGCTTTGGGATTGAGCAGATTGGTCAGGAACCCCAGGGCGAAGGCGGCCATATCGCCCTTGCGCGCAGGCATCCCCTCGCCAACAACAGGCGGCTGCGGCGGCGGGCTGCGGAGGGCGGAAATTGCCAGGTAGACGAGATAGGCCGCGCCCACCCACTTGAGAATGTTGAAGAGCAGCAGCGACTGCCCGACGATGACGCCGACACCGAGCAGCGTGTAGGTTCCGTGGACGAGTATTGACGTGGCAATGCCGGCCGAAGTCAGCAGCGCCTCACGCCGCCCATGCACCACCGACTGGCGCAGCACCATGGCGAAATCGGCGCCGGGAATGACCGCATTGATGCCGAAGGCCAGCATGAGGCCGAGAAATTCGAACCAGGGAAAGTCCATCGGTCGCCACCGCTGCGAAAAAGCCGGGCTAACGGTTACACCAGCCAATCACGCTGGGCAACGCGGCGCGTCACAAGTCCCCCTGCCCGATGGGCATGGCCTGCGTCCTAGAAGGCGACGCCGAAGAACATGGCCGCCAGCCCGCCCGCCGATACGGTCCAGATCAGCGATCGCATCTGCCGCACATCAATGAAATAGGCCGGCAGATACGCGCAACGGGCCGTAAACCAGATGATCGCGCCCCATTGCGTCAAACCATCCGAACGCCCGGACAGTTCGGCGGCGACGGCCAGGGCGATGAAAACCGCGTAGGTCTCGAGGAAATTGCTCAGCGCCCGCTGGCCGCGAACAGTCCACTTGTTTGGCGGGCGCTCGTTGTCGCGCTGGCTGTTGGCGTGCTCGACGCCATAGTCGATGCGATAGAGGGTCAACTGCACGCCAAGATAGGCGGCAGCGAGCGCGGCGCTCCAGACGAGCAAAGTCAGTTCAACACTCATGTTCACATCGTTCGGTCAGGGTAAGGCACTGACAGCACTACGTCATTGGCAGCCAATCAGTTCAAAGGCATCTCCGGGTTCGAACTCGTCACCGGACCATTCATCCTGCCGATAGTTTGAGTACCACAGGCTGACCGCCAGTTGCGGGAGGATGACCTGCTCGGGCGCAGTAGAGCCGCGCTCGGCGCTCAGGAACTGAACCTTGCCATCATAGATGCCATAGATGGCCGGATGGCTGGCTTCATCGAGGAAGGCGCAGGTTTCCGCCCCCTCCTCGGCACTGCAAGGGCCAGAAATGGACCAAAGCGGAGAGCCAAATCCGTTGGGCAGATGCACTGCCCCGTCCAGCGTCACCCCCGAATTGGGCAGTTCCAGGTAGAAGGCTGCAGTCTGGTTGGGGGCGGCGAATTGCGGGACCTGGGTGAAAGTCAGCCACCAGGGGGCATCGGCCTGCTTGTAGCGGGCATTGAAGAGCGTGCATTCGGCGCCATGCGAGGGAACGACCAGGCAAACGGATACTGCAGCGACGAGAAACGGGCGCATGACCACCTCCTGACCCGAACGCAGGCTAGCCCGTCAGCTGGAAGTTTGACCAGCCCCAGCAAGGGGTTATGATGCGGAAATGTCCTGGGCGCGCTTGAGGATGTCGGGAAGCTGGTTGTCGATATCGAGCGCCTCGCTCTCAACCTGTTCAAGGAAGGTCCGGCAGAAGACTTCCTTGTCCGGCGCCTGGTTATAGGCGGTCATGATCTGGCTGCCGCCATAGGTTTCGGCCGCCTTGATCTCTTCCGCGCTGCCGCCGCCGAGCCGCGTGGCAACCCGGTCTGCCAGATCCAAGTAACTGATATTCCTCAGATACCAGTTGGCCGCAGCGTCCTGATAGGCAGTGTCGAGACCGGTGGTTTCATAGCAATGGGTGGTCATGACTTCGACAATGGCCTTGGAGCCATGGAAGGCCATAAGTTCGCCGACAAGGGCCGCATCGGCAGCCGCATCCTGCGCCGCAGCGGGGGCGGCAATGGTCAAAATGGCAGCGGCGAGAACCAGATTCCGTCGCAACTCAACTCTCCGATCGGCGCAGCCAGGGGACCGCGCCCGTTTGGCATAAACAGTCAATTTGCTAACAGACTGTTAGCGCTGCGGGTTACTCAACACACCAATTGGTGAGGCACGAAAAAAGGCCCGCTCGAAGCGGGCCTTTCAATCGCACAAGTGTGGCCAGAATTAGAGGTCGAGCACGAGACGCTCGGGCGCCTCGAGGCTCTCCTTGACGCGCACGAGGAAGGTCACGGCTTCCTTGCCGTCGACGATGCGGTGATCGTAGGAAAGGGCCAGGTACATCATCGGGCGGACCACGATCTGGCCGCCGACCACGACCGGACGCTCCTGGATCTTGTGCATGCCCAGAATGCCCGACTGCGGCGCATTGAGGATCGGGGTCGACATCAGCGAGCCATAGACGCCACCATTGGAGATGGTGAAGGTGCCGCCCTGCATGTCGGCCATGGACAGCTGGCCGTCGCGGGCCTTCTTGCCCAGATTGCCGATCTCCTGCTCGATCTGGGCAATGCTCATCTGGTCGGCATTGCGCACGACCGGAACCACGAGACCCTTGTCGGTGCCCACGGCCACGCCGATATGGGCGTAGTTCTTGTAGATGATGTCATCGCCATCGATCTCGGCATTGACCGCCGGGATTTCCTTGAGCGCGTGGACCACGGCCTTGGTGAAGAAGCCCATGAAGCCCAGCTTGACGCCATGCTTCTTCTCGAAGAGCTCCTTGTAGGAGTTCCTGAGGTCCATGACCGGCTTCATGTCCACCTCGTTGAAGGTGGTGAGCATGGCGGCGGTGTTCTGGGCGTCCTTGAGACGACGGGCAATGGTCTGGCGCAGGCGGGTCATCTTGACCCGCTCTTCGCCGGCAGCATCGTCAGCCGAGACCGGCGCACGCGGTGCGGCCGGAGCCTTGGCGGCCACCGGAGCCGGCGCGGCCGCGGGTGCAGCAGCAGGGGCAGGAGCGGCGGCCGGACGCGCCAGGGCCGCCAGCACGTCTTCCTTGAGCACCTGACCGGCCTTGCCCGAGCCGCCGATGGAGCCGGCATCGAGATTGTTCTCGTTGATCAGCTTCTGCGCCGAGGGCGCCGGCGCGCGGTCGGTTGCCATAGCAGGCTTGACCGGTTCTGGACCGGCCGCATTGGCGGCAGGCACTTCGGTCTTGGCCGGAGCCGGAGCCGCAGCAGGCGCAGCAGCGGCAGCACCCGCACCGGCGGCGATGGCGCCGAGCAGTGCACCGACATCGACGGTTTCGCCCGGCTGGGCGGCGATGGCTTCGAGCACGCCGGCGGCGGGGGCCGGAACCTCGATGGTCACCTTGTCGGTTTCAAGCTCAACCAGGGGCTCATCGGCGGCGACGGCGTCGCCCACCTTCTTGAACCACTGGCCGATCGTGGCTTCGGTAACGCTTTCACCCAGGGTCGGGACGCGGATTTCTGTCGACATTGAATAGTGTCCTTCTTGTTCGGGTTACTGCGCAAACGCGTCGTCGAGGAACGCCTGGAGCTGTTCCAGGTGTACGCTCATGCGGCCCGTCGCGGGCGAGGCAGCAGCGGCGCGGCCGACATAGCGGACGCGCTGGTTGCCACGGCCCATCTGGTCGAGCACCCATTCAACATAGGGCTGGATAAAGGCCCATGCACCCATATTGCGCGGCTCTTCCTGGCACCAGACCACTTCCGCATTGGGGAAGCGGTTGAGCTCATCCAGGAGCGCCTTGGCCGGGAACGGATAGAGCTGCTCGACGCGCAGCAGGTAGACATCGTCGATGCCCTTCTTCTCGCGGTCTTCCAGGAGGTCGTAATAGACCTTGCCGGTACACAGCACGACGCGGCGGATCTTTTCATCCGCCACCAGCTTGGTCGTGGTCTTGGGCAGGCCTGGCGCTTCGGCATCGTCCCAGAGCAGGCGATGGAAGCAGCTGTCCGGACCCAGTTCCACCAGACCGGAAACCGCACGCTTGTGGCGCAAGAGGCTCTTGGGCGTGAACAGGATCAGCGGCTTGCGGAAGTCGCGCTTGAGCTGCCGGCGCAGCACATGGAAGTAGTTGGCCGGCGTGGTGCAGTTGGCGACCTGCATATTGTCTTCGGCGCAAAGCTGCAGGAAGCGCTCGGGACGCGCCGAGGAGTGCTCGGGGCCCTGCCCTTCATAGCCATGCGGCAGAAGCATCACGAGGCCCGACATGCGGAACCACTTGCGCTCACCCGAGGAGATGAACTGGTCGATGACGACCTGCGCACCGTTCACGAAATCGCCGAACTGGGCTTCCCACAGGGTCAGCGCCTTGGGCTCGGCCAGCGAATAGCCATATTCAAAGCCCAGCACCGCCTCTTCGGAGAGCATCGAATTGATGACTTCGTAACGCGCCTGGTTCTCGGGGTCGAGATTGTTGAGCGGCGTATAGGTCTTGTTGTCAACCTGCTGGTCATTGAGCACCGAGTGGCGCTGGCTGAACGTACCGCGTTCGCAATCCTGGCCGGACAGGCGCACCGGATGACCCTCGGTCACCAGCGTGCCGAAAGCGAGGGCTTCCGCAGTTGCCCAGTCGATGCCCTCGCCCGACTCGATCGCCGCGAGGCGATTGTCGAGGAAGCGCTTGACCGTGCGGTGAACGTTGAAGTCGGCGGGCACCTTGGTCAACTGCGTGCCGATAGCGACCAGCTTGTCGAGTTCGACACCGGTCTCGCCGCGGCGCGGACCTTCATCCAGCGCCGGCTTGAAGCTCTTCCACTGTCCGTCGAGCCAGTCGGCCTTGTTGGGACGATAGTCCTGCCCGGCCTCGAACTCGGCTTCGAGCTTGGCCTTCCAGTCGGCCTTGAGCTTGTCCACTTCAGCCTGGGTCACGAGACCCTGGCCGATCAGCTTTTCCGAATAGAGTTCCAGCGTCGTCTTGTGGCTCCGGATCTTGGAGTACATGAGCGGCTGGGTGAAGCTGGGCTCGTCGCCTTCATTGTGGCCGAAGCGGCGATAGCAGAACATGTCGATGACGACGGGACGGCCGAACTTCTGGCGGTACTCGACCGCCACCTTGGCCGCGAAGACCACCGCTTCCGGATCGTCGCCATTCACGTGCAGCACCGGCGCCTCGATCATCTTGGCGACGTCGGTCGGGTACGGCGAGGAGCGCGAATACATCGGGCTCGTGGTGAAGCCGATCTGGTTGTTGATGACGAAATGGATCGACCCGCCGGTGCGGTGACCCTTGAGGCCGGAAAGCCCGAGGCACTCGGCGATGACGCCCTGGCCGGCAAAGGCGGCGTCGCCATGGATCAGCAGCGGCAGGACCATGGAGCGGTCCGGCTTGCCGTCGGTGGCGATGTTGACGAGCTTGCCATCGGGCGAAATGTGCTGGTCCTGCTTGGCGCGGGACTTGCCCAGCACCACCGGGTCGACGATTTCGAGGTGGCTGGGATTGGCCGTCAGCGACAGGTGGACATTGTTGCCGTCGAAACTGCGGTCGGACGAAGCGCCCAGATGGTACTTCACGTCGCCCGAACCCTCGACGTCGTCGGGGTAGAAGGCGCCGCCCTTGAACTCGTGGAACAGCGCGCGATGCGGCTTGGCCAGCACCTGGGTCAGCACGTTGAGGCGGCCGCGATGGGCCATGCCCAGCACGATGTCCTTGATGCCCAGGGCACCGCCGCGCTTGATGATCTGCTCCAGCGCCGGAATGGTGGCTTCGCCGCCATCGAGGCCGAAGCGCTTGGTGCCGGTATATTTGACGTCGAGGAACTTTTCGAAGCCCTCGGCCTCGATCAGCTTGGAAAGGATGGCTTTCTTGCCTTCGGGGGTGAAGGAGATTTCCTTGTCCGGACCCTCGATCCGCTCCTGGATCCAGCTCTTGGCCTCAGGATCGGAGATATGCATGAACTCGATGCCCAGCGTACCGCAATAGGTGCGCTTGAGGATGGCCAGCATCTCCGGGATGGTGGCGTATTCGAGCCCCAGCACATTGTCGATGAAGATCTTGCGGCTGAAATCGGCCTCGGTGAAGCCGTAGCTCTTGGGATCGAGTTCCGGGGCCGGCTCTTCGGCCTTGAGCTTCAATGGATCGAGATCGGCATGCAGGTGCCCGCGCATGCGATAGGCGCGGATCATCATGATGGCGCGGATGGAGTCGCGCGTGGCCT
>CBFGPB010000041.1:0-13585 GCA_965650545.1 uncultured Devosia sp.
TGGTGTGAAATCGATGAGGCCGGGGCCGGGACGCGCCCCTGCCGGGCCAAGGGGCTGGCCCGGATTGGGTCCGGGAAGAATGCCGCCCCGCAAGGGGGCAGGGCCAGGGGGCGGCGCGAAGACCCGCGCCAGCCCGACCGGATGCCACAGCGCCCGCACCAACAGGGCGCCCAGACCCGCGTAGAGCGCCAGGGCATAGCCCCAGGCGCCGGCCCGCAGCAGGAGCACGCCAGACCAGGCCATGAACACGGCGGTGGGAAGTGGTCCCAGAAGGATCCAGTAAGGCTGCGGCGCTCTCAGGACGCTCAATGCCGTCGCGACGACCAGGAAGAGCACGCCGCAGATCAGGATGCGGCGGAGCGGGTTCGAGCGGGTCGCCCCCTCTCGAAAGAGGCCAATGGCCACGATGGCGGCGGCGGCGTAGAAACTCCCCCAGCTGAGCCACTTGATTGCCGGCGCAGCGCCCTCGATGCGCAGGTTGAGCGTGGCCAGCCACACGGCCAGCAGCACAAACCCTGCCGCCCACCAGCGAAAACCGGTAAGGCGCCTGTTGATGGCGTAGGCGACCATGAAGCCGATTGCCAGCAGCAGTGCGGTGACTGCGGCCGAAAAAGAGAACACGTCAAACTGGGTCACTGCGTCCAATCCCCTGACGGGCGGTAGCATAGAGGAGGGCCGTTAACGCAATCTTGGGACGCCCAGGTCCGGCACGATCATTAAGCCGGTGTCAGTCCTTGGGAAAAGCCTCTATCCCGGCGGCGTCGGCGGCCGCTTCGAGCGCTTCCATGTCTTCGTCGGAAAAGCCGAAATGGTGACCGAGCTCATGAATCAGCACATGGGTGACGATCTCGCCCAGCGTGTTGTCGTCATTCTCGGCCCAGTAGTCGAGGATGGCGCGGCGATAGAGATAGACCGTGTTGGGCAATTGGCCGGTCTGCGGCACGGCGCCGTCCTCGGTCATGCCTACGCCGGAAAAAAGGCCCATCAGCTCGAACGGGCTTTCCATGCCGAAGCCTTCGAGAACATCGTCCTCGGCGAATTCGGCTACCGAACAGGTGACGTCGGCCGCCAGGGACGCAAAAGGCTCCGGCAAGTCGCGGAGGGCCGCGCTGGCCAGAGCCTCGATATCGTCCAGGGTCGGGGCGTAGGACCCCGACCAGTCGGTTTTGGTCACTGCCACGCGCGGATGTCGACGAAGTGGCCGGCAATGGCGGCGGCGGCGGCCATGGCGGGGGACACAAGATGCGTGCGGCCCTTAAAGCCCTGGCGGCCTTCGAAATTGCGGTTGCTGGTCGAAGCGCAGCGCTCGCCGGGGGCCAGCTTGTCAGGGTTCATGGCCAGGCACATGGAGCAGCCCGGTTCGCGCCATTCGAAGCCGGCATTCTTGAAGATCACGTCGAGGCCTTCGGCTTCCGCCTGCGCCTTGACCAGGCCCGAGCCGGGCACGACCATGGCGTTGACGTGGCTCGCGACCTTGCGGTCCTTGATCACTGCGGCAGCAGCGCGCAGGTCCTCGATGCGGCCGTTGGTGCACGAGCCGATGAAGACGCGGTCGAGCTTGATGTCGGTGATCGGCGTGCCCGGCTTCAGCCCCATATAATCCAGCGCCCGCCACTTGGAAGCGCGCTTGGTTTCGTCGGCAATGTCATCGGGGTTCGGCACGGCGCCGGTGACCGAAATGACGTCTTCGGGCGAGGAGCCCCAGGAGACGATGGGCGGCAGGTTGGCGGCGTCGAGCACCACGACCTTGTCGTAGTGGGCGCCTTCGTCGGTGTGCAGCGTCTTCCAGTAGTCCAGCGCCATGTCCCAGGCCTTGCCCTTGGGCGCGCGCGGACGGTCCTTGACATAGGCGAAGGTCTTTTCGTCGGGCGCGATGAGGCCCGCGCGGGCGCCGCCCTCGATGGTCATGTTGCAGACCGTCATGCGGCCTTCCATGGAGAGCGAGCGGATGGCTTCGCCGGCGAACTCGATCACGTGGCCGGTACCGCCGGCCGTGCCGATCTCGCCGATGATGGCGAGGATGATGTCCTTGGCGGTGACGCCTTCGGGCAATTGCCCGTCGACGCGCACCAGCATGTTCTTGGCCTTCTGCTGGATCAGCGTCTGGGTGGCGAGAACATGCTCGACTTCCGAGGTGCCGATGCCATGCGCCAGGGCACCGAAGGCACCATGGGTCGAGGTATGGCTGTCACCGCAGACAATGGTCATGCCGGGCAGGGTGAAACCCTGCTCGGGTCCGACGATGTGAACGATGCCCTGGCGATTGTCGAAGGGATCGTAATATTCGATGCCGAAATGCTTGGTATTTTCGGCCAGCGCGGCGATCTGGATGGCGCTTTCCGGATCCGGATTGGGCAGCGAACGGTCGGTGGTGGGCACGTTGTGGTCGACAACGGCCAGGGTGCGCTCGGGATGGCGCACCTTGCGGCCATTCAGGCGCAGGCCCTCGAAGGCCTGGGGCGACGTCACTTCGTGCACCAGGTGCCGGTCGATATAAAGAAGGCTGGTGCCGTCCTCGTTGTTCTGGACCAGATGGTCGTCCCAGATCTTGTCGTAGAGCGTGCGGGCCTTGGTCATATCCGTGTTTCCGGGGCAGGACTGAAAGATTGGAGTGGTTCTAAGCCCAAGCCGGGGCAGGGGTCAAGCAGAACCGTACTCACGGGTACGGCAACGGCGTGCCCGGGTCAGGCGGCGGGGGCGTCGCGCAGGCGGCCGATGACGAAGAGCCCGACAAGGCTGGTATCGAGACCGATGCGATAGCGACACCAGAGGGCGATGCCCAACTGGGCCACGACCCGCGACATCATGTTGAGCGCGGCCGCGCCAACCAGGCCCCATGCCGGGATGACCAGAATCTGGAGGAGGAAGCCGATCCCCATGATGGTGCCGAAGATCGCCACATAGGCGCGCTCGTGGCCGGTCATCATCATGACGATCTTGGAGGGGCCGGTGACCGCATCGAACAGGAGGCCGAAGGAGAGCAGCATCAGGATCAGCCAGCCATCGGCATAGGCGGCACCGAAGAGGCCCAGGATCTCTGTCCCGAACAGGCCGAAGCCGGCGAAGATGCAGAGGGAGAAGACGAAGCCCGCCCAGGAGCAGAGCGCGGTAATGGCCTGAGCCTTGCGCATGTTGCCGGCATGAAAATGCTCGGCCACCATGGGCGCGATGACCAGTTCGATGGCGAAGGTGAAGAGCGTCATCAGGCCTGCGGTGCGGAAGGCGTTGAAATAAAGGCCGGAGCTTTCGAGGTCGAGCATCAGCCCAACGAGGATAACATCGGCATTGAGTGCGGCAGTTTCGATCAGCGCACCGAGCAGCAACCAGCGGCTGAGCCCGCCCCAGTCGCGCCAATGCGCGCGCACGGATTTGCCAGCCGGAAGGATGGTGTAGCCGCGGCGCACCGCCATGACCATTTGCAGGATGAGCACGGCCATCAGCAGGCCCGCCGCCAGCACCAGCGCATCGGGTCCGCTCAGAACGATGCCGGCGCCGAACAGGGCGAGGACCAGGCCGGGCAGGGCCACCCGCCAGAAGATGTCGCGCGGCAGAAGGGCGGTCCAGAGCGAGCCCTGGGCCCGCAGGGCCGAGGAATTGTATTCGGCCAGGGCCAGCGGCAGGATGAGGAAGGCGGCGCCGAAATAGTGGTTGGCGGTCACGCCCGGCGCGAGGAAAGGCAGATAGGCAAGGGTGGCGAGGCAGAGCAGGGCGGCGACCACAAGGCTTGCCAGAATGGTGGTCCCAGACCCGGCGGCGACGACCGCGCGCCCGCCCGGCTCGTCTCCCTTGCTGCCGCGCTCTGCCCAGAGCCGCAGCACGGCCATGGGTTGCCCGGCACCGGCCAGGATGGCCAGAACGGTGGCCAGGGCAAGGCCGAAGGCAAAATGGCCGTATTCGTCGCTGGTCTGGGTGCGCGAGAGCACCACATAGGTGAGGTAGGTCAGGCCCGCCGTAGCGACCTTGATGCCCAGCGAGCCCACTGAACGGAAAAGCCCGGCCTGCAATAGTCCATTGAGATCGCTCGGTATCTTGATGCGCATCACGTCTCACCCATGCCGCACCAGACGGATGCGGCATGGGGACCATGACACGATCATCTCAAGAAGCCCTTACCTGCCGGGCTGGACGATAATTACATTTCGGTAAGGCAGGCCTGCACTGTCCTCAATGCCGGAAGTGGCGCATGCCTGTAAGAACCATGGCAATGCCGGCCGCGTCCGCGGCGGCGATCACCTCGTCATCGCGCATCGAGCCGCCCGGCTGGATGACAGCGGTGGCGCCGGCTGCGACCAGCGCTTCGAGCCCATCGGCAAAGGGGAAAAAGGCGTCGGAGGCGACGACCGAGCCCTCGGTCAGCGCGCCTTCGAGACCGGCTGCCTGGGCCGCGTCGATCGACTTGCGATGGGCGACGCGGGCCGAATCCACGCGGGACATCTGCCCGGCGCCAATGCCGGCCGTGGCACCGTCCTTGACATAGATGATGGCGTTGGATTTGACATGCTTGGCCACCTTGGCGGCCAGCTTGAGGTCGGTGAGCTCCTGTTCGGTCGGCTGGCGCTTGCTGACGACCTTCAATTCGCAATCATCGACATTACGGTTGTCGCGGCCCTGGACGAGGAGGCCACCGGCCACGGACTTGACCATCAGCCCATCGGCCTTGGGGTCGGCGACGCCGCCGGTCAGCAGTAGCCTGAGGTTTTTCTTGGCGGCGATGATGTCCTGGGCTTCCTGGGTCGCGGAGGGGGCCACGATCACTTCGGTGAAGACCTTGACGATCTCGGTGGCCGTCTCGGCGTCGATTTCGCGGTTGGTGGCGACAATGCCGCCAAAAGCCGAGACCGGGTCGGTACGCAGGGCCTTGAGGTAGGCCGTCTTGAGATCACCGGCGACGGCCACGCCGCAGGGATTGGCATGCTTGATGATGGCGACGGCCGCGGTTTCTTCGGGCGCGAATTCGCTGACCAGTTCGAAGGCGGCATCGGTATCGTTGATATTGTTGTAGGAGAGGGTCTTGCCCTGCACCTGGGTGGCGGTGGCAACGCCCGGGCGGTTCTCGCCGGTCTTGTAGAAGGCGGCCCATTGATGCGGGTTTTCGCCATAGCGCATGACTTCGCTCAGCGTGCCGGCAAAGCTGCGATAGGTCACATCGGCAAAGTCGATTTCCTTGGCGAACCAGCTCGAAATGGCGCTGTCATAAGCGGCGGTGCGGGCATAGGCCTTGGCTGCAAGGCGCTGGCGCATTTCGAAGGGAATGCCGCCCGCCCTGATGGCCTCGAGAATGGCCGGATAGTCGGCCGGATCGACGACGACGGTGACATAGGCATGGTTCTTGGCGGCCGAGCGCACCATGGCGGGGCCACCGATGTCGATATTTTCGATGATCTCGTCATAGGAGGCGCCGGACGCGACGGTCTTTTCGAACGGGTAGAGATTGACGGCCACGAGGTCGATGGGGCCGATTTCGTGTTCGTCCATCGAGGCCTTGTGGGCCGGGTTGTCGCGGACCGAGAGCAGGCCGCCATGCACCTTGGGGTGGAGGGTCTTGACGCGGCCATCCATCATTTCGGGGAAGCCGGTCAAATCGGAAATGTCGCGGACGGGAAGGCCGGCCTCGCTGATCAGCTTGTGGGTGCCGCCGGTCGAGACCAGTTCGACACCGGCTTCCGCCAGCCCGCGGGCAAAGTCGGCCATGCCCGATTTGTCGAATACCGAAAGCAGTGCCCGCCCGACCGTTACCGTCTTGCCCATGGAAATGTCGTCTCGCCGTCAATGGAGGAATTTGCGGCGCTCGCTAGCACGAGACGGGCCAAAGGCCAATCTCTCATTGCTGCTCGAGCGTGAAAATCCAGGCGACTTCGGTATCGGCGGTGACCGTGGTTTCGAGCACCATCTGCCGCGTCCGATGGAAGCCGAGATAGGCGGATTGGCGCACGCTGTCTTCCTCGCGGAACTGTGCCCCTTCCCAGAGGAAGCTCCAGACCACGCCATTGGGCAGGACCAGCCGGGCGATGCCTTCTCCAGTCGTCCGGCGCACCTTGACGCCGGGCGCGAGGTGGAAGCGCAGGGCCAAGAGGCCATCGGGTTCGCCCTTGGCGATGATCCGGTCCTGGCCGACCAGCGTCGTGCCTTCGGACAGGAGGGTGAGGCGGCGCTCGATTTCGACGCCGAAGCGGCCGGCATAGCCGGCGCTGGTCATGGTCAGCATGTGCTCGGCGGTGTCGAGCGCCATGGCCTGGGCCGAGGTGTTGCGGCTTGCGCGCTGGGCTGCACCCTCCGCATCAATGGTGGGGGATGAATGGGCCACGGCCTGGCGGAAGAGGTCCTGGCTGTCCGGCAGGTCGGAAGGGGCGGGGCCACAGGAGCCCACGATCAGTTCGCTGCCATGGGCGAATTCGAAGGCCAGGGCGCCGTCATGGGCCTCGCCGTCGAAGCCCGGTGGGGGCCGGAGGCCGCTGTCGCCGATGATGACCGTGTCGCCGGCGCGGACAATGCCGTAGCCGCCCAGGAGGCGCGAGCGCCGCGAGGCAGAAGGGCCATTGGCCTGCACGGCGACCAGCACGTCATGCGGCACCTGTCCGCAACCGTTGAAATAGACCGGCTCGCCACTCGAGAGCGTCAGGGCATCGAGGGATTCATGCATGCGGTCGATGCGATTGGTCAGTTCCGCCATGGCGGGGCTGCCATGCCGCCCCACGGCGCGGCGGAGGCTCGCCAGTTCCACCAGAAGCGCCAATTGCAGCTTCGGGTTGCGCGACAGGTGCAGGCCATCGCTGTCGAGTTGCTGGGCCAGCAGCGCGTCGAGCCGGGCGACATGGGTATCGATGTCGGGCACGTCGCCGATATTGCACAGTTCGGCGCCCAAAAGGCCGATCGCGGCAAAGAGCGCCTCCACCGCATCGGCGGCGAGGGCGCCGCGCACGCGCAGGCTCTGCACCTGGGTGGAAAGGGCGCGCTGGATGGTTCGCGTCTGGTCCGGCGTTGCGCCGTCGAGAATGAGCGTCAGGTGCCTGAGCCAGTTGAGCACGCGCTGGGCGGTGAGGGTCAGGGTCCAGCTATCGGCTTCGAACTGGCCTTCGCGTCCGATCCAGTCGAGCACGAGGGTGCGAGCGAAGAGCTTTTCTCCCGAGTCCCGGGAATCGCGGAAGTGCCGGAGCCAGGAGAAGCTGTGGAGGTTGTTCCACCAATCGGGGTGGTCGACATCGATGGAGAAGGGCGAGGCGCCGCCGGTCTCGAACAGCTTGGAGGCCAAGAGATAGCGGCCAGACATCATTTCGCGCACGGCGTCGCGGTCGGCCGGGCGGAAATCGGGCAGGTCGCCGGCAAAGGCATGGTCGGTCTGGCCGCGCCAGGTCCAGCGCAGCACGGGCAGAGTGACGATCTGGTCGGCCAGGCCCAGCGCCGCGCGCCGGCCCGCCGAGAGCAGTCCCCCACTCATCTGCCGGCCCTCGCCCATTCGGGCACCATAGAGGGCCTGATGTCCTTTTGTGCTGCCAATTGTTTTCCTTGCCGGCAGCCCATTCGCTTCTGCCGCATCGTCGCCCTTTAGCCTGTTCGGCGGAATCGCGCCACGAAGAACCCATCCATACCCATATTTCCACTGCCCGGGGTCATGGCGGGATGGGTCCGCACCAGCCCCTTCGCGGTCACCGCTTCCTCAAGGCCCGGCAGTTCGGCCGGGGCCACCGGCAGCAATTGCAGCCCCGGCAGGGTTTCCAGCGCCCAGGCCGCCTGGTCCTCGCCCTCTGCCGGCTCCAGCGAACAGACGCAGTAGATCAGCGTGCCACCCGGCGCGAGGCACCGATAGGCATTGGCCATGAGCGCCCGCTGCAGCCGCACCCGGCCGGCAATGTCCTGGGCCGACCGGCTCCAAAGCACTTCGGGATGGCGACGGAAGGTGCCGGTGGCCGAACAGGGCGCGTCGAGCAGCACGCCATCGAAGGGCTTGGCCGGGTCGAAGGTGGCCGCATCGGCTTCGACCACTTTGGGTGCATAGCCCAGCCGCGTCATGTTCTGGCGCAGTCGATCAAGCCGGGCGGCGTCACTGTCGAGCGCCGTTACCTTGTAGCCGGCCTTGATCAGTTGCGCCGTCTTGCCGCCGGGGGCGGCGCAGAGATCGAGCACGCTGCTGCCGGCAGGCAGGTTCAGCAGCCGGGCCGGCAGGGCCGAGGCGGCGTCCTGAACCCACCAGCGTCCCTCCTCATAGCCGGGCAGGGCTTCCACCGGCCGGTCGCGGGTCTCGAGGCGCACGCTGTCGGCGATCAGCCGCTCGGCACCCAGTGCCGCGACGAGGTCAGCATCGTCGTCGCGCAAGGTGAGGTCCAGCGGGGCCCCATCCACCAAGGCGTCGGCAAAGCGGGAGACGGCCTCGGCGCCATAGGCCTCGGTCCAGCTTTTCGCAAAGGTCCCGGGGAGCAGCAGCGCCTCGTCCATGAGACCATAGCGGGCCGAATTGGCCTGTGCCCGGCGCAGCACGGCATTCATCAGGCCCGAAAGGTGCCGGGCCTTGTTGTCGCGCTTGATGGCCTCGACGGCGAGGAAAAGGGCGCTGTGCGCTCCAAGGTCGGGCAGGAAGACCAGCTGCGCCAGCGACAGGCGCAAGACGGCCTCGAAAGTGCCGGATCGCGGCGGCAGGCCCTTTTCGAGGAGGTCCGCCAGCATGGCATTGATCTGGCCGTGTCGCCGAAGGGCCGTGGTGATGAGCCGGTTGGCCAGTGCCCGGTCGCGCCCGTCCGCCAGGTCCCCGGCGCCGAGCGGCACAAAATGCTCGCCGCCCAGGACGGTCTTGAGCCGCTGGGCGGCCATGAGGCGAAGTTTCAGACCCGCCGGTTCGGTGCGTTGCGCCAATTCGTCAACTCGGTTGCGGCGCGCATCCGTTGCGGCGGGCGCCATTATCCCCAGGGTCCGCGGACATTTCCGTCATCTTCGGTGCGTCCGGCGGTCGGCACGCGCCAGCCGCCACCGCTGTCATTGCTGCGCGAAGCAGCACGCGGGCGGGGCTGGGGCCTGCGCCCCTTATCGTCCACGCTCATCTCGTCGGCAAGCCTTTGCAGGGCGGCAATGCGGTTGCCGGTGTCGGGATGGGTGGAAAAGAGGTTGTCCATGCGGGCGCCCGAGAGCGGATTGACGATGTACATATGGGCCATGGCCGGGTTGCGCTCGGCCGCGACATTGACCTGGCGGCCGGCGAATGTCGCGATCTTGTGGAGTGCCGAGGCCAGGGCAATCGGATCGCCGGAAATTTCGGCGCCATGCTTGTCGGCCTCGTATTCGCGGGTCCGGCTCACCGCCATCTGCACCATCATGGCGGCGACGGGCGCAAGGAACACCATCAACAGCGCGCCAACCCCGCCCAGCGGATTGTCGCGATTATTGCCGCCACCGAAGAACAGGCCGAACTGCGCCAGCGCCGAAATGGCACCGGCCAGGGTGGCCGTGATGGTCATGGTCAGCGTGTCGCGATTCTTGATATGGGCCAGCTCATGCGCGACCACGCCCGCCACTTCGCGCGTATCGAGCTGGCGCAAGAGGCCCGCGGACACGGCCACGGCGGCATTGTTGGGGTCGCGGCCGGTGGCAAAGGCATTGGGTTGCTCGGTCTCGATCACATAGACGGAAGGGGTCGGGATGCCGGCGCGCCTGGAGAGCACATCGACCATGTCATAGAGTTCGGGGGCGCGGGAGCGTTCCACGGGGACGGCGTTCTGCATGCGCAGCACCATCTTGTCGGAGTTCCAGTAGGCAAAAAGGTTGGTTGCCGCCGCAAAGGCCAAAGCAACCATCATGCCGCCGGTGCCACCGATAAAGTAACCCACCACCATGAACAGCGCCGTCATCCCGGCCAGCAGGACGAAGGTGCGGAACATATTGAACATTTCTCGAACCCCTTGGGTTGGCTTGTCTGGCCAACTATGTTGTGTGCCACTCGGTTCCGTGCAAGCGGATGACCAAAAGGTAATGGAATTGCCCATGGATGACGAGATTCCGGACGCGGAGGCGGTGGTGCCGCCAGCGCCAGCCAAGGTCCTGACCCCCGCCGCACAGCGGGCACTGGCGGAAGCAGAGGCGCGCCGGCAGGCGATCGATGCGGCCACGGCCATGGCCCCCAAGGAAAAGGGCGGGCGGGGCGGGCTCGAGCCAGGCCGCTATGGCGATTGGGAGATCAAGGGTCTCACCAGCGACTTCTAGCTTTTAGCCCGGGAAGAAGTCGGTGATGTTGTAGCCAGCGGCCGAGACGGCGAAAGTCGTTGCGACGGTGACGATGGAAGCGATCAGCAGATACTCGATGAGGGTGATCGGGTTCTGCTGACGCAGATGGGTCACAAGGCGACGCAACATAGAGGTTTCTTCCGATACGCGAAGACCACCCATTTGCGGCCAACGAGATGAATAGAAGCTGAACGGGGTCAGCTCCTGAGCGCTGCGATGGCCGGAAGCAGTTCACTTTCGATGGCTTCAGGCGTCAGCGGACCCACATGCTTGTAGACGATGACGCCCTTGGCGTCGACCAGGAAGGTCTCGGGCACGCCATAGACTCCCCAGTCGATCGAGACGCGGCGGTCGCGATCGGCGCCGACCGCATCATAGGGATTGCCCAGTTCGGCGAGGAAGGCGACGGCATTTTCCGGGGCATCGGAATGGTTGATGCCAAACAAGCGGATGCCGGTCTCGGCTTTCAGCGCCTCGAGCAGCGGATGCTCGTCGCGGCAGGGAATGCACCAGGAGGCAAAGACATTGACCAGGGTCGGTTCGCCGCTGAGGGCAGCCGAGCCGAAGCCGGGTACGTCAAGGCCCTCGACCGCCGCCAGCTCGAATTGCGGCACCGGCTTGTCGATCAGCACGGAGCGGACGAGGCTGGAATCGCGGTCGATGGAAAAGGCAAAGACCGAGACCAGGGCCACGAGCAGGATCAGCGGCAGGGCGAAGAGGGCGTAGCGCATCAGCCGCGCTTGTCCCCGAGCTGGGCCAGCCGCGCCGTGACGCGGCGGCTGTCGGCGATCACCCAGCCGATCAGGGCGACGAGGCCCAGCGACACGCCGGCATAGGCGGCGATGATGAATTGGGCATGCTGGCCGAGTTCGATCATGCGGTCTCTCCCCGCGCTGCCTTGCGCTCCAGCGTCGTCACCCTCCGGCGGCGCACTTCGGTATGCATGGCCACCAGTTGCAGGGTCACGAAGAGAAAGGTGAAGGCAAAGAACATCAGGAACAATGGCGTCAGGATCGAGGCCGGCATGGTCGGGCCGTCGGGCCGGAAGACGCTGGCCGGCTGGTGCAGGGTGCTCCACCAATCCACCGAGAACTTGATGATCGGCACATTGACCGCGCCCACAAGGGTGAAGATGGCGACCACCCGGGCGGCGCGCAGCTGGTCGTCGAAGGCGCGCCAGAGTGCCACGATGCCGAGATAGATGAAGAGCAGGATCAGGGTCGAGGTCATGCGACCGTCCCATTCCCAGAACGTGCCCCAGGTGGGACGGCCCCACATGGAGCCGGTAAAGAGCGCCATGGCGGTAAAGGCGGCGCCCAGCGGCGCGGCGGCCTTCATCGACACATCGGCCAGCGGATGCCGCCAGACCAGCGTGCCGAGCGCCGAAACGGCCATGGCGCCATAGACGAACTGGCTGAGCCAGGCGGTGGGCACATGCACATACATGATGCGCACCGTGTCCCCCATCTGGTAATCGGCCGGGGAATTGAAGAAGGCGAACCAGAGGCCCAGCGCGAAGAGCACGGCGGTGATGGCCGCGAGCGGCCAGATCAGCGGCCTTGTCCAGCTCACGAACTGGCCGGGATGGGCCAGCCGGTTCCACCAGCTCAGTTTGGGTGTGTCTTGGATGCTCATCGGGGCGCTCTACTCTTCTCCCCAGTCTATCGCAAGCGCGGCGGCAAAGGGAGAGAGGGCGATGGCCATGAGACTGAGTGCCGCAAGGAAGAGCAGCGCGGCGCTGGCCTGGTCTGGCCCGCCGAGCGGTGAAATCGCGCCCACACCGAAAATCAGCACCGGCACCGAGAGCGGGGCGATGAGAATGGGAGCGAGGAGGCCACCGCGCCTGATCGCCACCGTGACCGCAGCGCCGAAGGTGCCGAGCGCCGCCAGGGCCGGCGTGCCCAGAAGGAGCGACAGAATGGTGCGCCAGAAGGTCTCTCCGTCCATGCCGAGGATCAGCGCAAGGAAGGGCGAGGCGAGGATCAGCGGCAAAGCCGAGGTCAACCAATGGGCAATCACTTTTGCGCCGACAATGCTCGCCATGGACATGTCGGCCAGCCGGTAGAGCGCCAGCGTGCCCTCGTCGCGGTCGGGGCGGAACAGCTTGTCGAGGCCGAGCAGCATGGCGAGGAAGGCCGCGATCCAGATCACGCCCGGGGCGATGCGGGCGAGAAGCTCCCGGTCGGGTCCCACCGCAAAGGGGGTGATGGCGCCGACAATGATGAAGAACAGCACGAGGGTCAGGACGTCGCCGCCTCCGGCCAAGGCCAGGCGCAGGTCACGCCTGAGGACGGCCAGGAACCCGCTCATACCGTGCCTCCCAGCGTGAGTGTGGCCAGCCCGTCGACGCCGACAGTGTCATGGGTGGCGATCACCGCCAGCCCTGCCGCAGCCAGGTGTTCGGTGAGCAGGGCGGCCAGCAGCGCCTGTCCCTCCGTGTCGAGGGCGGCCGTGGGTTCGTCCAGCAGCCAGACCGGGCGGGAGGAGACGAGCAGCCGCGCCAGCGCCAGCCGCCTCTGCTGGCCGGCGGAGAGATAGCCCGCGTCGAGCCCGGCAATGCGCCCGAGGCCGACGCGATCGAGCGCGCTGGTGGCATCGATCCCGGTCGGACCATTGATGGCGGCCCAGAAGGCGAGCGTTTCGACCACACTCAATCGCGGCCGCACCGCGTTGCGATGGCCGCAATGATGGAGCGCCGGGCCTTGTTCGGGATCATGCCCCACAAAGGCGATCGCGCCGGCAAGGGGATGCAGCAGGCCCGCCAGCGTCAGCAGCAGGGTGGATTTGCCGGCGCCGTTGGCTCCGCGCAGCAAGAGGCCCGATCCCGCCGGGACCGAGAAACTGAGATCGCGCGCAAGGACAGTCTCGCCATGACCCACGGCAAGGCCCTGTACCTCAAGACTTATTGGCTGCTGGACTTGCCTTTGCGTCATGGCCCCATCTCGTATTGAACCCATGGTACGACTGGCAAGGGCCTATGTGATTGACTATAACCGCCCGGAGATTGGAGTCATTCCAGAAAAACGCGGCATTTTCCCTGGCCCCAAGCCCTTTGGGAGAACCCGCGTACAGCAGCAAGAAGGGCGGAGCACTGTGACCTCGATAGACAGCTTCAAATCCAAGTCGACGCTGACGGTCGGCGGCAAGACCTACACCTACTATTCCATCGCCGAAGCGGAAAAGAACGGCCTCACTGGCGTTTCCAAGCTGCCCGGCTCGATGAAGGTGGTGCTGGAAAACCTGCTGCGCTTCGAAGACAACCGCACGGTCACCAAGGCCGATATCGAGGCGGTGGCCACCTGGCTCGTTTCCCGGACCAGTGAACATGAAATCTCCTACCGCCCGGCCCGCGTGCTGATGCAGGACTTTACCGGCGTGC
>CBFGPB010000042.1:0-13532 GCA_965650545.1 uncultured Devosia sp.
GCCGGCGCCAGATGCAGATGGACCTCGGTGAACTGGAAAAGCACGTGCTGTACCAGCTAGGTGCGCTGGATGGGTTGGCGAGGCCCATCGGCCATCGCATCACCCACATGAACCCACATGGTGCGCTGGGCAACTTGGCCTGCGCTGATCGCGCCGTTGCCGATGCCCTGGTGCACGCCACCGCGGCGTTCGATCCCGAGATCGCCTTCCTCGTGCTAAACGGCACCCAGCTTGAGGCGGCTGCACGGGAAGCGGGCCGGCGCACGGTGAACCTGTTCCTCGCCGATCGGGCCTATACGATCGACGGACAGCTGGCGCCGCGCGCTATGCCGGGGGCGCTCATCAAGGACAATTCTGCCGTGGTTGCCCGCGTGTTGCGGCTGCTCGCCGATGGTACCGTGGAAACCATCGATGGCCAGACCCTGCATGTGGCGGTCCAGTCGATCCTCGTGCATTCCGATACGCCCGGTTCGCTGGCCATGGCGCGTGAACTGCGGGCTGCGATCATTGCTGCCGGCGCAGTCATCGCGCCGATTTCCAACCCGGATGCCTAGCCATAGCCAAGTGTTATCTCATCAGAACCAGTCGGTCTTTGCGCCCACGTTGCGTGGCTGGATAACCTGCTGGTCTCCTGTTGTCGAAAGCCTGACCATGCCATTTTCTGACTACAAGACAGCCTTGGTAACCGGCGCCTCTACGGGCATGGGCTATGCCATCGCCGAACGCCTCAGCCAGAAGGGGCTGACGGTCCACGCACTTGCGCGTAACGCAGAAGCCCTGGACGGACTTGCCAATGCTACGGGATGCGTTCCTCACGTCATGGACGTAACTAACACCGCCGGACTGACCGCGCTGCTGGCGGGTCTGCAAATCGACATTCTGGTGAACAATGCCGGCGTGTCGCGGGCAGGCAATATCCTCAATGCGGGTGAGTACGATATCGACGAGCAGATCGACGTCAACCTGCGCGCCGCACTGCATTTGGCGCGCTTGACGCTGCCGGGCATGCTGGCACGCAACAGCGGCCATGTTGTCAACATTACTTCAATCGCGGGGCACTACGAATTCGGCGGCCACACGGTCTATCACGCCACCAAGGCCGCCATGCACACTGTCTCACGCCAGCTACGTGTCGATGCCTATGGACATGACGTTCGCGTCACCGAAATCTGCCCCGGCCGTGTGGAAACCGACATCTTCGCCCGCGTCGAAAAGATCGATGCCGCCGAGGCGAAGAAGAAATACTTCGCCGACTACGAAGTGCCAAAGCCCAGTGATATCGCCGATGCCGTGGAATATGCCATCGGAACCCCAACTTACGTAAATATTGGCCTGATCGAGATCACGCCAACCATGCAGGTGCCAGGCGGCCTGCGAACGGGCACTCGGACCCAATTCCCTAAGTAGCCGCATGGAATTAGTCGCCCCGTGTCAGGGCGTTGCGGCGGAACCGCCACAGGGGCTCGCGTGAACGGCGCTCCGGCTGACCACCCTTCATTTCTCCTCCGCAATGCAGAGAATGAAAAAGGACGTTTCATTCGGCCGCTATCGGGAAGCGGCGGCATCGTTCTGAATGACCGTAGTGGGGCGCCTTGAAGACGGGCCGTTGAATACCTAAGTCTGGCGTCTAGCTTGTCGCGAAGACAGCCTGACCAGCCGCGCTCCCGCAGACGGCGCGCGGCACCCACCTTTCGATTTTACCCAAAGGATCGAGTGCATTCTGACTGCAACCATTCAGCCAGCGCACTTGCGGCTGGGTCCAGCTCATGGGTACCCGCCCAGATGAGGCCGTAGTGGCTGCCGTCGGCATCGAACCCGCGGGGAGCCATGAGACGCCCCTTTTCCACGTCATCTATGGCCAGCACGAGAGGGCTGAGGGCCACACCCAGGCCCGCCGAAGCCGCTTCGACGCTCAGAAAATGGTGGTCATGAAAGCGTATTTCGCCGGGGCGGGGCGTCGAGGGGTGCGCAGACAGCCAGTGTGACCAGGCGTCGGGCCTGGTTTTTGCGCCCAAGGCGATGTAGTCGCCGGCCGCGAAAGATGAGGCCAGACGGGGTGTCATGACCGGTCCCATTTTTTCGGCGAAGAGGCGCCGCACATGCCAGGCCTCCGGAAGCGCAAAATCCAGCCGCCGGATGGCGAGGTCGATGCGATCGCGGCGGAACTCGACAGCGCCGCCACCAACCGACAGATGCAGAGCGACCTCGGGGTGAGCGCTCTGGAAGCCAGCCAGCCGCGGAATGAGCCAGCGCATGGCAACGGAAGGCTCGCAGGAAAGGACCAGTGCATTCTGCCGGGCATCGCTGGCGCGCAAACCTTCGATGGTCGTTGTCAGCTCCGCAAAGAAGCGCGCAAGCGTCAGGTTGAGCGTTTCGCCGGCCGCTGTCAGCTGCAGGCCCCGCCCTGCCCTTTCAAACAGCTTCAGTCCTAAATCCTCAGCCAGCTTGCTGATCCGGCGGCTGACGGCGCCATGGGTCAGCGCCAGCTCATCGGCTGCCAGCCGGACCGAACCGAGGCGGGCCACCGCGTGGAAGGCGCGCAAATCGTCCAGAGAGGGAATTTCGGATCTCTTCATTGGTGATCTATTATCACCAATTATGTGCAGAAACTATCGCTTTTCAGTGCCCAAATTGGGCCGATAATTGCACCATGGAAACCAATAGCGATTACATGATCGGCATCCTTGCCGACGATTTGACAAGCGCCGCGGACGGCGCGGCCCCCTTCGTGGCGCGCGGCCATCGTGCCATGATCGGCCGGCACGCTTTGCCGCAAGGTCCCGCCGCAGTCACAGCGGTTGATAGCCGGTCGCGCTCGATGTCCGAGATCGAAGCCGCGGCCCATGCAGCGCAATTTGCCAGCCAATTGGCATCGAGCGACATTCTTTACAAGACCGTGGATTCGACCCTGCGCGGCCATGTGCGCGTCGAACTTGAAGCGGCCTTCAAGGCGAGCGGGCGCGAGATGCTGGTCTTTGCGCCGGCCTTTCCGGCCGCGGGACGCACCACGATTGGCGGCATTCAGCTGGTGGACGGCATCCCGGTTACGGATAGCCTCTACGGTCAGGACCCGGTGCATCCGGCGCGCCACTCGCGGCTGACCGATCTCGTGCCCGCCAGCATCGGCAGGGTGGTGATCCTCGACGCCACCACCCAGGCTGAGCTCGACGCCCAGGTGGAGGCACTGCCCGAACCCGGCTCCATTCTCTGGGTTGGCTCCCCGGGCATGGCAGCCGCACTGGCAAGACGATTTGACCCTACGGCCCAGTCCCATGCGAATTTCGCTCCCGTGAGCAGCGACATCCTGGTCGCCATTGGCAGCGCCAATCCCGTGAGCCATCGCCAGGCCGACTTGATCGGCGCAATGCCGGGCGTCGCGCTCCTGCGCGCGCCAATTGCCCGCGACACCAACCCTGCCACCGTTCTCGACCGGATCGCTGCAGAAGCGGCCAGCCATTTGCGTCGGAGGCCCTTTGGCGCCCTGATTGCAACCGGTGGAGACACACTGGAGGCGGTCCTCGATCGCCTCGGGATCAGCGCATTCGAGATCCTGCAAGAAATCGAACCGGCTTTCCCCCTCGGTCGTGCCGAGATCGAGGGTGGACGGTCCCTGTTGCTGGCCATGAAGGCCGGCGGCTTCGGTGACGATCACGCGCTGCGCCGCGCCATCGAGTTTTTGCGGTCAGGCATTCAAGAGTCGGAACAGGTTTTCCCATGAGAGACTTTGCACCCCTCGCCATCACCATGGGCGACGCCTCCGGCATCGGCCCCGAAATCGTCGCCAAGACGCTGGTCAAGGCAGACGAACGAGCGATTGTCTTTGGCAGCCAGTTGGTGATGGAGGACATTATCCGCCGTCTCGGGCTCGACCTGACGGTCAGACCCGTCGCCGGCCCAATGGAGGCGCGGTTCACCAAGGGAGTGATCGATCTTGTCGAGACGACCAAGATCACCGAACCGCTTCCGCTCGGCCTTGTCAGCGCAGTGGCCGGACAGGCTGCGTTTGACAGCATCGTGGCCGCCATCGCTGCCGCCAAGTCCGCAGCAGTCAGCGGCATCGTCACGGCCCCGATCAACAAGGAAGCCATGGGCAGCGCCGGCATAGCCTATCCCGGCCATACCGAAATCCTGGCCGACTATGGCGGCGCCGCGCGCGTGGCGATGATGCTCGCCAATAACGACATCCGCACGGTGCTGGTGACGATCCACACGTCGCTGCGCAAGGCCATAGACCAGGCCGATTTTGATGCCCAGATGACGGCTATCCGGCTGGCGCATGAGGGCGGACAGGCGCTCGGCATCGACGCACCCCGTGTGGCGGTGGCCGGTCTCAACCCCCATGCCGGGGAGGGCGGGCTGTTCGGCGACGAAGAAATCCGCATTATCCGGCCGGCCATCGAAGCAGCGCGGGCCGAGGGGATCGATGCCAGCGGCCCCTGGCCGGGCGACACCGTCTATATGCAAGCGCGCAAGGGTCACTTCGACATCGTAGTGGCGCAATATCACGACCAGGGCCTGATACCGGTCAAATATCTCGGTCTGGAGGAAGGCGTGAACATAACGCTCGGCCTGCCCTTCGTGCGCACCAGCCCCGACCACGGCACCGCGTTCGACATCGCCGGAAAGGGCATTGCCGATCCGGCCAGTATCCAAACAGCAATGGCCTATGCCCGCCGCCTCGTGGCCGCGCGGACCAATGCCAGGGAACTCGAAAGGACAATCTGATGGGACTTCGCTTCATCTTCATGCTCACCCGCAATGATCGGACGGTCGAGGACGCTTCCGAGCAGTTGCAGACAGCTCTCGCCCTTGGCGTCCGTCATATCGGCTTCAAGGATATCGGCCTGCCGATCGCGCAATTGAAAGCCCTCAACGCGACCATCAAGGCGGGCGGTGCCACCTCCTATCTCGAGGTCGTGTCCCTCGATCGGGACAGCGAGATTGTTTCGGCCCGCGCCGCGGTTGAGATCGGCGTGGACATTCTGCTCGGCGGCACCCGGGTTGATGACGTCCTGCCGGTGATCGCCGGTTCCAACATCCAGTACTGCCCCTTCCCCGGCCGCATTAGCGGCCACCCCAGCGTCCTCGAAGGCACCATCGAGGAAATCGTCGAGAGTGCCAGGGCATTGGCAGCGCGAGACGGTGTGCATGGCCTGGACCTTCTGGCCTACCGCTCCAAGGAAGATGTGCCGGCATTGATGAAGGCGGTCTGCGCCGCAGTATCCAAGCCCGTCTATGTCGCTGGCTCCATCGCCGGCCCCGAGCGGATTGGCGTGGTCAAGGACGCAGGAGCCGCCGGCTTCACCATCGGCACCGCCGCCCTCGACGGAATGTACCCGGCGCCCGGGAAGGATGTGTCGAGCCAGCTCGCGGCTATCCTGCGCGACGTTGCCAGGCTCAACGGGCATGTTTCGCCCTTCCAGAAGACGAACCTCGCCAAGGCCTTCGCCCATGTCCCGAACACAAGCTCAGCCAAGGTCGAAGGGCAGGTCAGCAATATGCAGGTCAAACTCGCCAAACTCGCTGGTGAGCAGGCCTGGCATTTCCGCCCGCAGGTCGATGAGCTGATCCTGGTGCACAAAGGACGCCTGCTCATGAAGTTCCGCGACCGCGAGGAGATCGTGGAAGCCGGCGAGTTCATCGTTGTGCCGCATGGCGTGGAACACTGCCCTGTCGCGATCGGTGAGACCTGCGAAGTGATGCTGATCGAGCGCGGCAGTACGGTGAAATCAGGTTCAGCCGTCATGGATCGTGCCGCCATCCTGCAGCGCCCTGCTCTACCCCGCTAGGACCTCGACCATGCAATCGAAAACCATTCGCCTCGACTTCCGCTCCGATACTGTCACCCGCCCCGGGCCCCAGATGCGCGCAGCGATGGCCGCCGCCGATGTCGGTGATGATGTCCTGGGCGATGACTTCACCGTCAAGGCTCTGGAGACGCGCCTTGCCGCCATGTTCGGCAAGGAAGCTGGCTTGCTGCTGCCGACCGGGACCATGGCCAATCTGGCGGCGATCATGTGCCATTGCCAGCGCGGGGAGGAATTCCTGTGCGGAACCGAAGCACACACCTATCTGTGGGAAGCGGGTGGCGCCGCTGTGCTCGGCTCGGTTCAGCCGCAACCGTTGCCGGTCCGCGCCGATGGCACCATCAGCATCGACGATCTTCATGCGGCGGTTAAGGCCGACGACCCCCATTTTGCCATCACGCGACTGGTGACCATCGAGAACACCTTTGTCGGGCGGATCCTTCGGCCGGAATACCAGGACGAGGTGGTCGGCTTTGCGCGGGACAGAGGACTCGCCACCCACCTCGACGGCGCGCGGGTGTTCAATGCGGCCGTGGGGCTTGGCGTCGATGTCGGTCGCTTGGCGGAGGGCTTTGACAGCGTGTCGGTGTGTCTCTCGAAGGGACTCGGAGCGCCGCTCGGCTCGGTTCTGGTCGGTAATGCCGCGCTGATCGCCCGCGCGCGGCGCTGGCGCAAGATGCTCGGCGGCGGGATGCGGCAGGCGGGTATCGTGGCCGCGGCGGGGTTATACGCACTCGACCATCACATCGAGCGGCTGGCCGAGGATCACGCCAATGCCCGGGCCCTGGCGGAAGGGCTTTCGGGTATCGAGGGGCTGACCGTGACGCCGCCACAGTCTAACATGGTCTTCGTCGGGCTTTCGCCGGAATTGGCCACTGGTCTGTCCGAGGCTTTGCGCGACCGCGGCATTGCGGCGAGCTTCTGGCCGGGCGGCCGCATGCGTTGGGTCACACATCTCGACGTCGATCGTGGTGCCGTCGACGAGGCAATCGCTGCCGTTTGCGAGTTTGTTGAGGCCTGGCAATAAGGATGCTCGTCCAGACCGCAGGAGACGCGGAACACTGTCCCATTTTTTTGGGTTTTGAACGACTGGCCCGCGGCTGCGCACTCACCGCCAAAGACCACTTTGAATTCAGGTGTGCTCACACCCCAATGTCTGAGAACCGCCAAGGCTCGCAATGAGTTAAGCAGCCGGTCCGGTTTCGGGACGCCACCAGCGAGATGTGAACGGCAGGAATGGGGCGCAGTGAAGACGTAGTTCTAATGGTCGCCCTTGAAGAGTCCAGCTCGATTTCCTGCCGCTTGCAGCCAAACCAATTTGTTGCTAATACGTATCAACGCTAATACGCATTAGCAATGGGGCGGAAGCCATGACGCCGACAAAGCGACTGACTCAAAAGGACATTGCGCAGCTTGCTGGGGTCAGCCAGGCGACCGTGTCGCTCGTGCTCAACGGCACGCCGACCAGCCGCAACCGGATTCCCGACGAAACGCGAGAACGCGTGGAAAAGGTTATTCGAGACACCGGCTATGTGGCCGACCCGGTCGCCCGGCGCATGGTGAAGGGCCACAACCGCATCCTGGGCGTCTTCACCTACGAGCCCGCCTTCCCTTCCGGCCAGGCCGATTTCTTCACGCCCTTCCTGTTCGGCATAGAAGAGGCCGCACAGAACCTGGGCTATGACCTGCTGCTGCTCACCGGCGCAGGACGTGATCGCAAGATCTTCGGCGAGAATGCGCGCCTGCGCCTGGCCGATGGCTGCGTGATCCTGGGGCGCCGCTTCGACAATACCGAACTAGCGCGGCTGGTGGCCGGCGACTTTCCGTTCGTGGCCGTTGGCCGTCGTGACGACGCCGGCGGGCCCGTGCCCTATGTGGGCGGTGATTATGCGCCCGCCACTTCGGCGCTGGTGGAGCGTGCCAAGGCGCTGGGTCATCAGCGCATTGCCTATGTCGGCCTCTGCGAAGGCGCGGAATCGACGGTTGACCGCTGGTATGGCTTTTCCCGCGCCGTGGGCGAGGCGGAGCTGGTCACCAGCATCTTTGCGGTGGGTCGCCCTGCCGGTGAAGTGCTCGACGTGTTGCTGGCAGCTGACGCCACCTGCGTCTTCTTCACAGAATTGGCGGACGCCATCCGCGTCGAGCAGGAAGCGCGCGCCCGCGGCCTGTCCATTCCAGGCGACCTGTCGATCGTGGTGCTGGGCAATCACATCCGCGCCGAAGAGCCCGGCCGGCGCTTCACCTCATTCGTCATTCCGCGCGAGGCCATGGCCCGTGCCGCAACAGAAATGCTCGTGCGCCGTGTCGAAAACGACGCGCCGGTCGAGCAATTGCTGCTGCCCTGCGAACCCGTCGAGGGCGACACCCTCGGCGCCCCTCCTTCCAAGACCAAGAAGACCAGATGACAAAAGAATTCTCCGCAGACCTGCTCGTTGTTGGCGGTGGCCTGGGTGGCGTTGCCGCAGCCCTGGGCGCACTGCGCTCAGGCCGCACCGTCATCCTCACCGAGGAATTCGACTGGCTCGGTGGCCAGCTGACCAGCCAGGCCGTGCCGCCTGACGAGCACTCCTGGGTTGAGCAGTTCGGCGTGACGCGCTCCTACCGCCAGTTGCGAAACGGCATCCGCCAGTTCTATCGCGACCACTATCCGCTGACCGCCGAGAGCCGTGCGTGGGGCGATCTCAATCCCGGAGCCGGCTATGTAAGCCGCCTTTGTGCCGAGCCCCGCGTCGGCGTGGCGGTCATCGACGCGATGCTCATGCCCTTTATCGGCGGCGGCAAGCTGCGGATCATGAAACCCTATCGCCCCATCGCTGCCGAAGTGGACGGCGACACGGTCCGCGCCATCACCCTCGTTCACCGCGACAGCGGCGAGCGTATCGTGATCTCTGCGCCCTATGTGGTGGACGCGACCGAACTGGGCGACCTGCTTCCACTCACCGGCACCGAATATGCCAAGGGTTTCGAGGCCCAGTCGGACACCGGAGAACCCAGCGCCCCGGCAGAGGCGCAGCCAGACAACGTCCAGGCGATATCGGTCTGCTTTGCCATCGATCATGTCGATGGCAACCAGGTGATCGACAAGCCAGCCAATTATGACTTCTGGCGGCAGTACCAGCCCGAGTTCTGGGGCGGCCCGCTGCTCGGCTTCAAGGCCCCGCATCCGCGCACGCTGGAAATAACCGAGCGCAGCTTCACCCCCAATCCGGATGACGATCCGCTGCTGGTCGACGCTGACCAGCGCCGCAATCCGGGCGACGGCAACCTCTGGACCTTCCGCCGCATTGCCGCCCGCCGCAACTTCGTGCCCGGCGCCTATGGGTCTGACATCTGCCTCGTGAACTGGCCGATGATCGACTACATGCTCGGCACCATCATCGACGTTTCAGAAGACGAGAAGGCCGCGCACCTCAAGTCCGCAGCCGACCTCTCCTATTCGGTCTTCTACTGGCTGCAGACCGAGGCTCCGCGACTCGATGGTGGCCAGGGTTTCCCCGGCCTCAGGCTCCGCGGGGACGTTACCGGTACCGAGCATGGCCTGGCCATGGCGCCCTATATCCGAGAAAGCCGCCGCATCCTGCCGGTCACCCGCATCGTCGAGCAGGACGTGTCCATGACCATCCATGGCAACACCCTGTCCAAGCAGTATCGCGACAGTGTCGGCATCGGCATGTACCGCATCGACCTGCACCCCTCGACCGGCGGCGACAACTATGTCGACGTTGAATCCGCCCCATTCGAAATCCCGCTCGGCGCCTTGCTGCCGCGCCGGGTGAAGAACCTGCTGCCGGGCGGCAAGAACCTGGGCACCACCCACATCACCAATGGCTGTTATCGCCTGCATCCGGTGGAGTGGAACGTGGGCGAAGTGGCCGGTCTCCTGGCCGCACACTGCCTCAACAACGGGCTGACGCCGCACCAGGTGCAGGCGGATGACGGCCTGCTCACCCAATTCCAGGCACGCCTCCATGCGGAAGGGATCGAGATCCGCTGGCCGGACGTGCGGGGCTACTAACCAGATCAAACAGGAGGAAACAGCATGAAATTGTCTCTCAAAAGTTCGGCCGCCGGCCTCGGCATCGTGCTCGGCCTTGCCGCGTCAGGCACGGCGTGGGCCCAGGATGCGGTCAACCTGCGCATGACCATATGGAGCGCCAACGAGGCACATCTGGCCATGTTCAACGAGATCGCCGAGGGCTTCAAGGCGACGCATCCCAATGTCAACGTGACCTTCGAGCCCCTGCCCTTCGACAACTATACCACGACGCTGACCACCCAGATCGCCGGCGGCAACCCGCCTGACCTGGCCTGGATCCTCGAAACCACGGCCGCCGACTTCGTCAATTCGGGTGCACTTGCCCCCCTCAAAGAGGCCTTCGGGGCCATCGAAGGCTATGACCTGTGGGACCTGTCGATCCCGGCCACCGAGTTGTGGACCCGTGACGGCGCACTCTATGCCTATCCGTTCTCGACCTCGCCTTTCGCGATGTTCGTCAACAATGACCTGATCACAGCAGCCGGCGCCAAGACCCCGGCCGAGATGATCGCGGCAGGCGAATGGACCTGGGACAATGCCTTTGCCACCGCCAAGGCCGTGGCTGATGCCGGCGAGGCTGATGGACTGGTGGTTCGTGACTTCAACTTCCAGAATTGGCAGAACCTGGCCTCGATCTGGCGGGGCTGGGGCGCCGATCCCTGGAGCGCCGATGGCAAGACCTGCGCCTTTGCCGACCAGCCCATGGTCGACGCGATGACCGAAATTCACAATGCCATCTTCGTCGATGGCGGCATGCCGGGCCCGGGCGAGACCGTGGACTTCTTTGCCGGTGATGCGGCCATGACCATCACCCAGATTTCGCGCGCCTCGCTGCTGCCCAAGGAAGACCCGTTCGCCTGGGATCTGGTGCCGCTGCCGGCAGGTCCGGCCGGTGAGTACTATGTCATCGGCCAGGCCGGCGTCGGCGTCTTCGACAAGAGCGCCAACAAGGACGTTGCTGTGGAATTCCTCGGCTACATGACCAATCCGGAAAACAGCCAGAAGCTGGCCCAGTTCTTCCCGCCGGCTCGCGAGAGCCTGCTCAATGCCGAAACGCTGGGCTCGACCAATCCCCTGCTCTCGCCCGAGCAGATCCAGACCGTCGTGATCGATGGTATCTCGCGCGGCGTCGTGCTGCCGGGTCATACCAACTTCGCCCAGATCCAGCAGACCATCCGCTCGGGCCTGGACGCTCTCTGGGTGCCGGAAGCCGACGTGGCCGCCGTGCTCGGAAACGTTTGTTCCAGCGTCAGCCCGCTTTTGGCGCGCTAAGCCAATAGTATGGCCGTGTCGGACCATCTGACACGGCCCCCAACACTGTGCCGCCCTCGGGCTTGACCCGAGGGCCACTCACCCAGTCCACTGCCGATCTGGCAGATACTCGGGTCAAGCCCGAGGACGGAATGGCGGATTGGACAATCGAGTGACCCATTACCGGCCCAGTTCGTCTGTCCGGCTCAGGGGCCACGGCGACCAAGGAACCAAGTCTATGAGCGCTCCGGCCTCACCAAACCACAAGCCCCCCTTCTGGACCATCGCCCGGCGCGATGCAGCCGCGGGCTACGTGTTCATCGCGCCGCAACTGATCGGCATTATCACCTTCGTGCTCGTGCCCCTGGGCCTGGTATTCTGGTACTCGCTGCACGAATGGAACGTGCTGGCCTCGAGCTTCAACTTCGTCGGTGCAGCCAACTACCAGATGCTGCTGGCCGATCCCAACCTGCCGTCGGTGCTGATGGCTTCGGCCATCTTCTCGGCCGGTCTGGTCGTCCTCAACATGTCGCTGGCCTTGCTGCTGGCCGTGCTGCTCGACCAGAAGCTCAAGGGCATGGTCGTGTTCCGCACGCTGTTCTTTTCGCCGGTCGTGGTGTCGCTGGTGGCCTGGACCATCGTCTGGAGCTTCCTGCTGCAGGCCAATGGCGGCATCAACGGCATGCTGGCCCTCGTCGGCATCGAAGGTCCCAACTGGCTCCGCACCCCCACGACCGCGATGATCTCGGTGATCGTCGTGCAGGTGTTCAAGAATGTCGGGCTCAACATGGTGCTGTTCCTGGCGGCCCTGCAGGGCGTGCCCAAGGAGCTCTATGAGGCCGCCCGCGTCGATGGCGCCGGGCGCTTCAAGCAGTTCCGGCGCATCACCCTGCCGATGATCTCGCCCACTATCCTGCTCACCTCGATCATCACCATCGTGGGGTCGCTGCAGGTCTTCGCGCAGATCGCCGTACTGACCCAGGGCGGGCCGGGCATGACCACAACCGTACTGGTCTACTATCTCTACCAGCAGGCCTTCCAGTTCCACTTCTTCGGCTACGGTTCGACCCTGTCGATCCTGCTCTTTGTCATCGTCGCGGTGCTCACTTTCGCCCAGTGGCAGCTGCGCAAGCGGATCGTCTTCTATGAAAACTGATCTCAGCCCCCGCATGAAGGTTGGCCTTTATGGCCTGATGTGCGTGCTGCTCATCCCCTTCGTCTTTCCCACTTGGTGGATGATCACATCGTCGGTCAAACCGATCAGCGACATCTTCGCCTTTCCGCCCGACGTCTGGCCGCGCCGGTTCGACTGGTCAACCTATGCGCAGGTCTTCGAGCTCCAGCCCTTCGCCCGGCAATACTGGAACTCGGCCTATATCGCCGCCATCGTGACGGTGGGGACGATGATCATATCGTCAATGGCCGGTTACGCTTTCGCGCGGATCAAGTTCCCGTTCAGCAATGCCATTTTCATGGTCGTGCTGCTGGGCCTGCTGATCCCGTCCGAAGTCACCATCGTGCCGCTGTTCCAGATGTTCCTGGGCTGGGGGATGATCAATACCCACTGGCCACTGATCCTCGTGCCGGTGTTCGGCGCGCCCTCGGTGTTCGCTACTTTCGTCATGCGCCAGTTCTTCATTTCGCTCCCTGTCGAGCTGGAGGAAGCGGCGCGCGTTGATGGCCTGGGACGGTTCAAGATCTTCTGGACCATTGCCCTGCCCCTGGCCAAGCCGGCGCTTGGCGCGGTGGCCATCTTCACCTTCCTCCACTCGTGGAACCTCTATCTCGAACCCATCGTATTCCTCTCCTCGACGCAGATGTTCACCCTGCCCCAGGCGCTGACCCAGTTCACCGACGCCTATGGCGGGGCCATGTGGAACATCCAGCTCGCCGCTGCGACCATGACCGCCATTCCGGTGCTGCTCGTGTTCATCGTTGCGCAGAAGCAGTTCGTCGAAGGGCTTGCCCATACCGGGCTGAAAGGCTGATCCCATGGCTCCCGTTACCCTCAAATCCGTCACCAAGAGCTATGGTGCGACCCATGTGCTGCATGGCATCGACATCGATATTGCGGACGGCGAATTCGTCGTGCTGGTCGGCCCCTCGGGCTGCGGCAAGTCCACCCTGCTACGCATGATTGCCGGGCTCGAAACCATTTCGGGCGGCGACATCGAAATCGGCAGCCGGATCGTCAACGACCTCGAGCCAAAGGATCGGGACATCGCCATGGTGTTCCAGAACTATGCGCTTTACCCGCATATGACGGTCGCCACCAATATGGGCTTTTCGCTTGAGCATCGCGGCGCGACCAAAGCAGAGATTGCCGAGCGCGTGCAATGGGCCGCGGGCATTCTGGGCCTGACGCAACTGCTCGACCGCTATCCGCGCCAGCTTTCGGGCGGCCAGCGCCAGCGCGTCGCCATGGGCCGCGCCATCGT
>CBFGPB010000043.1:0-13364 GCA_965650545.1 uncultured Devosia sp.
TGCCGCTGGAGAGGGCCGAGGGGTTCAGCTTCTCCCGCCTTGTGCAATCCCTGCGCACTTCGATCGGTAACCGCATCGACACAGTTCTTGCGGGTGATACCGCGGCCATAGCCAAGGCCATGGTGGTTGGCGACCAGAGCGCGATCTCTGACGATATCCGTGACGTGATGGCCGCGGCGGGCCTAGCCCACATCTATTCGATTTCGGGGTTGCACTTGTCCATCGTCGCTGGCGGCATCTACTGGCTGCTCCGCCTGGCGCTGGCCTCTCTCCCCGGCCTTGTTGCCTGGCCGGTCAAGAAGATTGCTGCCCTCACCGGCATCGTCGCCGCCTTTCTCTATCTTCTCCTCGCCGGCGGGCTCGACAATGTTCCTGCCTTCCGTTCCACCATCATGCTTGCGCTTGTGTTCGGCGCGGTCCTGGCTGGCCGGCAGGCGCTCACCATGCGCAATGTGGCAATTGCGGCCATCGTTATCATCCTCATTGATCCGGCCAGTGTCTTCCGCCCGAGCTTCCAGCTTTCCTTTGCGGCGGTGGTCGGGTTGATCGGCATATTCGAACTGCCACGTCCAATGCCACGCCCGGGCGCGAGCTCCCTGCGGCGCATCGGCAATGTCGTCCTGGCAACGGCCTGGACGAGCCTGGTGGCCGGTCTCGCCACCCTGTTGTTCTCGGCCTATCATTTCCAGCAGACGGCACCCTTGGGTGTGCTGGGCAATGTGCTGGCACTGCCCTTTGTCAGCCTCGTGATCATGCCATTCGGCGTGCTGTCCGTGCTTGCCATGCCGCTGGGCATGGATATGCCCTTCATCCTCACGATGGGTTGGGGCATTGACCGGATGGTCGACGTTGCTGTTCTGGTCGCCGGTTGGAGCCAGGGCTGGACCGGCAATCCGCTCCTTGCGGAATGGACCCTCTTGCTCGGCCTGGGGGCGCTGGCCTGGTTTGCCTTCCTGGAAAATCACTGGCGGCTGGTCATGCCGATTGCCATGGGCACGGTCATCCTGGTCTTCGGCTTCGTCCCAAGGCCCGACATCCTTATTGCTGACACGACGCAGGCAGTCGCCATACGCGACGGCGAGGGCATGGCGCTGGCCAGCGGTCGCACCGGAAGCTTTGCCGTTGATGTTTGGAGCGACCACTACCAGATCGAGATCGCGCCGACCCATCCGGGCGCCCGCTGCGATAGCCTGGGTTGCATCGTGACCACGCCCGACTACAGCATTGCCATCGTAAGCGGCGGCGCCGCCTTTGCGGAGGATTGCGGTCGGCACGATCTCCTCATCGCACGCATCGATCCACCGCAATACTGCAATCCCGCTGGGCGGGTGATCGGTCCAAACGCGCTGGCGTCGGGTGGCGTTCACGCCCTGACCTGGAACGACGGAGCCGGGCGGTTCGAAGTTCGCCCGGCCATCGCGACGACTAGCCGCCCCTGGCGAGTTTCGCCACCGTGACACCGGCCGCGGGAATGTCGGCACCACCCAGGACGTAGCCCACCTCGTCTTGGGCTGGCGTCAAGACCTGGTCGGTTGCGGCATAATTCACATAGACGCGGAAATTGCCGCGCACGCGGCAGCGTACGCCGGCCGGGAGCTCCAGCGTCGGCGTATCTGCCTCCGCAATGAGATAGTCGACGACGCGCTGCATCAGCGCCTTGTTGCCGCTGGCGGCGAGATAGAAGAGCTTGCCCTGCGACAACAGGACCGGCACGCCTTCCGCGTCCTCCATGACAACTTCCGCGGAGCCCTCGACCTTCTCGCGCCATAGCCGTGCCGCGCCGCCGCCCTTGACCGCAACCTCAATGCCCTCGGGCAGGCTGTCGACGCGGGCGACCCGCAGGTCGAGCAGGTTGCCGCCAAGGTCAGGGCCGAGGCGCGGCGGGATGGCGAAATGTCCGGTCTTGGAACCGGAACGCGGCCCGACCAGCAGATAACCCTCGTACTTGGCCACGGCCTCGCGTAGCGCATCAGTCCAGGCCAATAGCGCCGGAATGGCAACAATGTCGTAACCGGTCAGGTCCGCGGTTGTTGGCGGCAGCACATCGACATCCAGCCCCCGCTTTCGGAACGCTGCATAGAGCCCACGCACGTGATTGCCATGACCGAAGCCCTTTGCCTGCGGTTGGATTTCCCAGGCCCATTCGCTTTCGTAGTCGAAGATGAGCGCAATCCTGCCCTTGGCCACAGCACCGTCAAAGCCGAGTTCCCTCAGCTCTCGTGCCACCTGGCTTGCTTCGTCATAGGCCGGCGCCGGTTCGCTGTCGGGCCGCAGAAGGCCGGCATGCATCTGTTCCTGCGCGAAGGGCGCCTGACGCCAACGGAAATAGGAAACGACCTCGGCCCCATGGGCAAAGGCTTCCCAGGCCCAGAGCCGCGCCATGCCGGGCAGGGGGTCGGGATTGGCATCGGCCCAGTTCACCGGACCGGGCTGCTGTTCCATGATCCACCAGCGCCCGTGACCCACCGTGCGATAGAGATCGTGGTGGAAGCCGGCATTGTCCGGATCGCCCTGGCGCAGGTACTGCGCCTTGTGTTCGTCGCTTTCGTCGCTCTTGGCCAGGTGCCCGATGGGATAGGAATCCCAGCTCGCCACGTCGAGGCTTTCCCCCAGCCTGTAGTGGTCGAACTCGCTATATCGGCTCATGAAATTGTGGATGACCGGAAGGTCCGGGCGCTTCTCCTTGAGAATATCGTACTGAACGGCATTGAAGGCCGAAACCTGGTCGGAGGAGTAGCGCCGGAAGTCCAGTTCATGGGCTGGGGCCGCGTCGCAGACAAGCAGGTTCGGGAGCTCGATCTGGTCGAAGCGATTGTATTCCATGGACCAGAACACGTTGCCCCACGCCGTGTTGAGCGCATCGATGGTTCCGTACTTCTGCTCTAGCCAGAGCCGGAACCCTTCCAGCGCTGCCGGCGAATAGGAATAAGTGGTGCCGTGGCAGCCATATTCGTTGTCGGTTTGCCACCCGGCAAGAGACGGGTGATCACCAAGGGCCTCGGCGAGAATGCGCGTGATGCGGGCGCATTCTTCCCGGTAGCCGAGATGGGAGAAGTCATAGTGCCGGCGGGACCCGAACCCCCTGCGCCGCCCGTCGCGGTCAACCGCCAGCATGTCCGGATGCTTGTCGATCATCCAGCGGGGCGGCGTGGCGGTGGGCGTCCCGACGATCACCTTGAGGCCATGCCGCCCCAGCACGTCCATTGCCCGGATCATCCAGTCGAGCTGCAGGTTGCCTGGTGTGGGCTCCAGCCGCGACCAGGCGAATTCGCCGATGCGCACATAGCGGATGCCGACCTCGGCCATCCGGCGGGCGTCAGTTTCCCACCAGTCCTCGGGCCAGTGTTCGGGATAGTAGCAGACGCCGAGGGTGGGGCTGATGGTCATGTTCGTCTCAGATGGTGATCTTGGCTTCCGGCAGGCCGGCAATGTCGAGGTCGATATAGAAGATGCCGCCTGCGACTTTTTCCGCCGCCCTCTGCTCTTCCGACATGTTCTTGTTTGCACTGGTCAGGAACAGGCGTTTGAGATCCTTGCCGCCGAAGGCAGGGCAGGTTACCTGGCTCACCGGCACATCGACGATCCGGTCGATCGTACCGTCGGGCGCGTAGCGGATGACACAGGAACCGCCCCAGCGGGCGTTCCAGAGGTAACCCTGGCTGTCGACAACCGCCCCATCGGGATAACCCGGATGGTCGGCCACATCGGCGAACAGTTCCCACGCGCCGACCGGCATGCCGGTCGCGGGGTCAACCGCACACTTGAGGATCTTCTGGTCCGGTGTGTCGGTCCAGTAGGCGATGCTGCCATCGGGCGAAAAGCACGTCGCATTGGGAATGGCGACGTCGCTGATGATTTTCGTCAGCTTCCCGGCGCGATAGTGATAGACCGCTCCCTCCTTGGGCCCCTCATCCTTCACCATGGTGCCGATCCAGAAGGCGCCGGAAGGATGTACGCGGCTGTCGTTGGTTCGGTTGGCCGGTATGTCGCTTTCGATGTCGACGACGAGACTGGTGTCGCCGCTCCACAGATCAAAGCGCTTGAGGCCGGTTTCTGTGGCCAGGGCCAGCGTGTCGTCGTCGATGATTGCCGCCGCGGCGACGATCTCCTCAAAGTGCCACTTGTTCTCGATCACGCCGTCTGCGTTCGCCGCAAAGAGCGTGCGATTGTTGATGTCGAACCAGAAGAGTTGCTGCCGCCCGGCATGCCAGAACGGGCCCTCGCCAAGGGCGCATTGGCTATCAACCAGAAGCTTCGCGGTCTCGTTCACTTGGCTTCTCCCTTGTCATAAGCGGCAACGGCAAGGCCGGCGCGCTCCGCCACCTGTTCGACGCTCATGCCAGGCTTGAAGATGTAGGTGCCGAGGCCGAACCCCGTGCAGCCCACCGCAAAGAACTCGTGGAAATTGTCCGGATTGGCGCCGCCAACCGCATAGACCGGCATGGAGGGCGGCAGCACCGCCTTCATCGCCTTGATGCCCTTTGCACCAAGGACTTCGGCGGGAAAGAATTTGAGGCCGGTTGCGCCGGCGCGGATGGCTGCAAAGGCGTCAGTCGGCGAGAACACGCCGGGATAGGATTGCAGGCCTAACCGCACTGTCTCAGCGATCACTTCGGGATTGGTATCGGGCGAAACGATGAACGTGCCCCCGGCTCCGGCAACGGCCCGGACATCTTCGGGCGTAAGCACCGTTCCGGCGCCAATCTCGGCGCGATCGGACAAGGCCGCCGCGGCACGCGCGATACTGTCCACTGCATTGGGCGAATTGAGCGGCACTTCGATCAGCGTAATGCCGGCCTCGACCAGTGCGGTGCAGACCGGAATGGCCTCTTCGGGTGTGATGCCGCGAAGGATCGCGATGATATGACGATGGGACAAGGGCAAATCCTCAGGCAAGCGAAGCGCGGGCGGCCTTGAGGCCGGCCAGGACAACTTCGGTGGAATCAACGACACGACCAGTGACGCCGGTCATGGCCAGCACTCTGGCGTAGAGCCCGCAGAGCGCGGAAGAACCGATCAGCGGAACCGGATCGGTGCCGATCTGGTGACGATTGGCGGCGATTTCGGTGCCGATCAGCAGGCCCGACAGGTATCCGGCGCACCAGCCGGGTGACCGCCCGGAGAGAAGGGCAGAGGCCCGCACGCGGAACAACTGGCCCAGCAAGGCCTCGGGATGGTCTAGCCCGGCGCGCGCTCCGGCGTCGAAACCAGCCTCGCGCTCCGGCCCGTCGAGGTCGCCGCCAAGAGAGTGCCGAAGCACGGAATGGGTCTTCAGCAGCTCGAACATTTCGCCGGTCATGGCGGTCGAGAAGCCCTCGATGCGCGTGCCTACGAGGCGCGCCCATTTCGAATGCGTGCCCGGCATGCAGACGAGGCCGGCATAGCCGGAGATCGTCGTGGAAAGGCCGAGAAGCTGCGTTTCCTCCCCGCGCATGACGTTTTCGGCGGCACCGCGCTGGCAGACCCCCGGGAGGATCGATACATGCAGCCCGGAGCCCGGGACCGTCGGATGCACCGCGCCGCGACCCAAGGCCGCCAGATCCGTTGGCGCGTCGAGATAGGGGGCTTCCATCCAACCCTGGCGCGCGCCCGCCATGCCGCACACGACGACGTCCAATGCTCCCGCCCCGGGGGCGAGCTCGGTCACGATCTCCGTCAGCGCCCCGGGGAACTGGTCGGGCGCAAGCTTTCCCATGCCCTTGTCCGAGCTGGCGGATGCCACAACCGCTCCCGCCGCACCAATGCCCCAGGCGCGCAGATTGGATGTCCCCCAATCGACCGCGATCCATGAAATCGTCCCAGTCAAGTTGCTCTTGCTCCCTGTTTGGCCTGTTCGGCGCGCGACCCTAAAGCCCCGCCCGGTTACTGGCCAGACCGATTCTCTTGGTGACCTGCAATATCGCAAAGCCTTCTTCCGCACCCATCCGCAAGTAAGCTCAATCGGTGCGTCCGGCAGATTTCTGCCACTCTACAGGGTGGCTTTTCCGAATTGTATGATTTTTTGTCGCCAACCCATTCACACCGCGATTGAGCGTGGTAGAAGAACGCTACCAAGGCCCTCACATCCGCGCCCTGGCGGATAAGCAAGGAACAGGCACATGACTGCAAACTCTGGCGGCTCCGCCGGCCGCAAACTGCGCTCGCGCGCGTGGTTCGACAACCCCGACAATCCGGACATGACCGCGCTCTATCTCGAGCGCTACATGAACTTCGGTGTGTCCCGCGAGGAATTGCAGTCCGACAAGCCCATTATCGGCATCGCCCAGACCGGCTCGGATCTCAGTCCCTGCAATCGCCACCATATGGTCCTGGCCGAGCGCGTGCGCGAAGGCATCCGCGAAGCTGGCGGCATCGCCATCGAATTCCCCGTTCATCCCATCCAGGAAACCGGCAAGCGTCCAACGGCCGGCCTTGACCGCAACCTGGCCTATCTCGGTCTCGTCGAGGTGCTCTACGGCTATCCCCTGGATGGTGTCGTGCTCACCATTGGTTGCGACAAGACCACTCCGGCCATGCTGATGGGCGCCGCCACGGTCAACATTCCGGCGATTGCCCTCTCCGTCGGCCCCATGCTCAATGGCTGGCACAAGGGCGAGCGCACCGGCTCGGGCACCATCGTCTGGAAGGCCCGGCAGATGCTGGCCGCAGGGGAGATCGACTATCCCAAGTTCATCGAACTGGTTGCCTCCTCGGCACCGTCGACCGGTTACTGCAACACCATGGGCACCGCCACGACCATGAACTCGCTGGCCGAGGCTTTGGGCATGCAGCTGCCCGGCTCGGCCGCCATTCCCGCCCCCTATCGCGATCGGCAGGAAATGGCCTACCGCACCGGCAAGCGCGCCGTGGAAATGGTGCATGAGGACTTGAAGCCCTCGGACATCCTCACCAAGGAAAACTTCCTCAACGCCATCGTGGTCAATTCGGCCATTGGCGGTTCGACCAATGCGCCCATCCACATCAACGCCATCGCCAAGCATATCGGCGTCGATCTCAACATCGACGAATGGCAGCAGCACGGTCTCAAGGTGCCACTGCTGGTCAACCTGCAGCCGGCGGGCGAATATCTGGGCGAGGACTATTACCATGCCGGCGGCGTGCCGGCCGTTGTCAATGAACTCATGGGCCAGGGCCTGATCCACGAGAACGCCCCGACCGTCAACGGCAAGACCATTGGCGAGAATTGCCGCAACACCGTCATCGAAGATGACAAGGTTATCCGGCGTTTCGACAACCCGATGAAGAAGGAAGCCGGCTTCCTGGTGCTGCGCGGCAATCTGTTTGACAGCGCCATCATGAAGACCAGCGTCATCAGCCAGGAATTCCGCGACCGCTACCTCTCCAACCCTGCCCATCCGGGCATGTTCGAAGGCAAGGCCGTGGTTTTCGATGGTCCGGAGGACTATCACCACCGCATTGACGATCCGTCCCTGGAGATCGACGAACACACGCTGCTCTTCATGCGCGGCGCCGGCCCCATCGGCTATCCGGGTGCAGCCGAGGTCGTCAACATGCGCCCCCCGGCCTATCTCATCAAGAAGGGTGTCTCCTCGCTGGCCTGCATCGGTGACGGTCGCCAGTCCGGTACATCCGGATCGCCCTCGATTCTCAACGCGTCGCCTGAAGCCGCCGCCGGCGGAAACCTCGCCATCCTCCGGACCGGCGATCGCGTGCGCATCGACCTCAACAAGGGCCAGGCCGATATCCTGATCTCCGACGAGGAAATCGCCACCCGCCGTGCCGCCCTTGAGGCCGAAGGGGGCTACAAGTATCCAAAGCACCAGACGCCGTGGCAGGAAATTCAGCGCGGCCTTGTCGGCCAGCTAGGCGATGGGGCCATCCTCAAGCCCGCCGAAAAGTATCAGCGCATCGCCCAGACCGCCGGTCTGCCACGCGATAACCACTGAGGCTATCAGGCTCGACTCCAGGTGCCACCGGGCTGCTCCCGGTGGCTCATTCGGCTCCCACGCAGGTCGAACGAACTGCTGGACTGTAGCTCGCCCAAAACAGCAAAGGCCCGCCAACCGGCGGGCCTTTGTCAATCTGGTGCCTCAAGACAGTACAGTGCGAAGGCCGCGGCATTCAAAGCTCCAGCGTCACCCAGTGCCCGCTACGATCACATTGCAGCGCAATCTCATCGCTGTTGCGGATTCCGACCACGGCGCCGACGGACGAAAACTCTCCCTCAAGCACGCAACCGGCCACCGCCACATCCTTGCCAGCGAGCCGCCAGCCCGTGCCGGCTTCGCAGACCGCGACCTCGTCACCCATATTGACACTCATGCCGGCGGAGAACACCACGTCGCCCACCCAGCAGCGCGTTTCGCGCACCGAGGCTTCCTGCGCGGCAGTTGGCGAGGCCAGCATCAGCAAGAACCCGAATCCGACAAGTGCCGCGCTGCGCATCAGTATTTCCTCAAAAGCCCAACCAGTCGGCCCTGCACCTTGACCCGGTCCGGCGGGAAGATGCGGGTTTCGTAGGCGGGGTTGGCCGCTTCCAGCGCCACGGTGTCGCCCTTGCGGCGGAGGCGCTTGAGGGTCGCTTCCTCGTCATCGACGAGGGCGACGATGATCTCGCCCGTGGAGGCGTGTTCCTGCTTCTTGATGAGTACGGTATCGCCGTCGAAAATGCCGGCCTCGATCATGGAATCGCCACGCACTTCAAGGGCGTAGTGCTCTCCGGCGCCGAGCATTTCGGGCGGCACGGCAATGGTGTGCGAATGGGTCTGGATGGCTTCGATCGGGGTACCGGCGGCGATCCGGCCCATGACCGGGACAGACACCGGCCTGGCGTAATCATCTGATCCGCCTGCACTATTTCGTGCGGGGGGCGAGGCGACCTTGCCCAGATTGCCCTCGATGACTGAAGGCTCGAAGCGGGCCTTGCGGCCGCCCAGCGATGGGTTCATCGAATCGGGGAGCTTTACAACCTCCAGCGCCCGCGCGCGGTTGGGCAGGCGGCGGATGAAGCCCCGTTCCTCGAGCGCCGTGATAAGGCGGTGGATGCCGGATTTCGACGCCAGATCAAGGGCATCCTTCATCTCGTCGAAGCTCGGGGGAATGCCGCTTTCCTTCATCCTTTCGTGGATGAACATCAGCAGCTCGTGTTGTTTGCGTGTCAGCATCGGCCCCTCGACCCCAGAATCGGAACATAGACGGAACGACCATACATGTTCCATTTATGTTCTGCAATGCCCTGGTCCTGGAGGGCGATTATGAACGTGTTCTATACGATCCACCCGGACGACTGACCACAAATCAGAACGCGTCGATGGGGAGAGCCTGCACAAGCGCGCCTGTCGGCCGGCCCGGATCGTGCTCGGGCTGGACGATCAGCAGGTCGGCCGCAGCGAGCGACGACGTGTGCCCGCTGTCGGTCTGGCTGATCGGGTCGGCCATGGGGCCGGTGGGGGTATGGACGAGCCGCGCGCGCATGAAGTGGCGGCGCGCGGTATTGGGCGGCGTGGGCGCGGCGAGGGGCAGGGTCCAAGCGTCCGGTTCGGCATGGCCGAGGAAGGCGCGGAGGGCTGGCTTGATGAAGACCAGGGCCGTGACCATGGCGGAGACGGGATTGCCGGGCAGGCCGAAGACCAGCGTCTTGCCGCGTGTGCCGAACATCAGCGGCTTGCCCGGCCGCATGTTGATACGCCAGAAGTCGAGCGTCACGCCGAGGTCCTTGAGTGCGTCCTGGACGAGGTCATGCTCGCCGACGGAAGCGCCGCCGGTGGTGATCAGGAAATCGGGTCGGGCATCCAGTGCTTGACCCAGCCGCGCTCGAAGCAGGGCCGCGTCATCGGCCACGATGCCATGGTCAGTGACCGTCTCGGCATAGGGCGCGAGCATGGCGGCAAGGCCAAAGCTGTTCGACGCCACGATCTGGTCGGGTCCGAGGGGACTGCCGGGCAGGACCAGTTCGTCACCGGTGGCAATGAGGCCGATGCGGGGGCGCCGGGCGGTACTGAGCGTGCCGGAATTGGCCGCGGCAGCAACTGCGATCTGCATGGGCGTCAAGCGGGTGCCCGCCGGTAAAAGGAGTTCACCGGTCGCAAAATCGTTACCCTTTGGCCGGATACTGTGGCCGAGCCGGGCAGGGGCCGTGAAGCGCACGCGATCGTCCTCGCGGACGGCCTCTTCCTGCATGATGACTGTATCGGCGCCGGGCGGAACTGGAGCGCCCGTAAAGATGCGCACAGCCTGCCCCGCGCCCACCGCACCGGAGAACCCCGCGCCCGCCTGTGACGTGCCGATGACGTCAAGCCAAACGCCGTCGCTCACATCCGCCGCGCGCATGGCGTATCCGTCCATGGCACTGGCGTCGAATGGCGGCTGGTCGTGCTGGGCCATGAGAGGGGCGGCCAGCACGCGGCCGGCTGCATCACGTAGCGCGATAGTTTCGGCGGTGACCGCGGGCACGCGGGCCAAGATGGCCTTCAATGCCTCATCAACGGGAAGCAGGCTCATGGCGTCCGCACGAAATCGCCCGACTTGCCGCCGGACTTTTCGACAAGGCAGAGATCGGAAATGACCATGGCCCGGTCGATGGCCTTGGCCATGTCGTAAAGCGTGAGCGCCGTAACGGAAGCGGCTGTCAGGGCTTCCATTTCCACGCCGGTCTGGCCAGTCGTCTCGGCCGTCGCGCGGATGAGGATCGAGGCGGGACCGTCCCCCTCGATCTCGACGCTGACCTTGGTCAGGGGGATCGGATGACAGAGCGGAATGAGGTCGGCAGTCTTCTTGGCGGCCATGATCCCGGCGACGCGGGCCACGGCCAAGGCGTCGCCCTTCTTGAGGCCACCGCCAAGGATCGTGGCGATCGTCTCGGCCTGGCCGGAAAGGCGCGCCTGCGCCACGGCGCGGCGACGGGTAACGGCCTTGTCACCGATATCGACGATATGGGCCTCGCCTTTCTCGTTGAGATGAGTGAGGCCGCCGGCCATCAGCGGACCAGTTCCGGCGCACCCATCAGCAGTGAGCGGGTCGCCTTGACCACATCGTCCTGCCGCATCAGGCTTTCGCCCACGAGGAAGGTGCCAACATTGCAGCGTTCGTCGAGCATCTTGACGTGCTCGTGGGTCACAATGCCGCTCTCGCTCACCAGCAAAACATCGGACGGCACGCCCGCTGCCAGGTTGACCGTGGTTTCGAGCGTCGTCTCGAAAGTCCTGAGATTGCGGTTGTTGACGCCGATGAACTTGGCATCGAGCGCCAGGGCGCGGTCGAGTTCGAGCTGGTCATGAACTTCCACCAGCGCGTCCATGCCCCATTCCTCGGCGGCGTCGAGCAGGTAGCGGGCGATATCGTCGCCGACTGCTGCCATGATGATGAGAATGCAGTCCGCGCCCCAGGACCGGGCCTCTGCGACCTGATAGGTCTCGAACAGGAAGTCCTTGCGCAGCACCGGCAGCTTGGTGGCGGCGCGTGCCTCGATCAGGTAGCTCGGCGAACCCTGGAAGCTCGGGCGGTCGGTCAGCACCGAGAGGCAGGCCGCCCCGGCCGTTTCATAGGCACGGGCAATTTCGGCGGGCTGGAAATCGGCGCGGATCAGGCCCTTGGAGGGGCTGGCCTTCTTCACCTCGGCGATCAGCGCATAGTCACCCTTGGCGCGCTTGTCCTTGATGGCTTTGACAAAGCCGCGTGGCGCCGGCTGGTCATGGGCTTCGGCCACCACCTCGGCCCAGGGGCGCATGGACTTGGCGGCGGCGATTTCCTCGCGCTTATAGGCTTCGATCTGCTTGAGAATGTCGCTCATGATACTTGTCCATTCGATACGGCAACGAGCCGGGCGAGGGTCTGTCGCGCCTTACCGCTGTCAATTGTCTCTCGTGCCAGTGCGATTCCGTCCTCGATGGTCTGCACCTTGTCTGCGACGAGCAGGGCAGCGCCGGCGTTGAGCAGCACCGTATCACGATAGGCGCCCGGCGCTCCCTCGAACAGCGCCACGATGGCAGCCGCATTGTCCGCGGGTTCGCCGCCCAGCAGATCCTTGGGGTCGGTCAGTTTCAACCCGACCTGCTCGGGATGAAGTTCGAAGCTGCGAAGGTCGCCATTGGCGATCTGAGCGACAAAATTGGGGCCCGAAGTGGAAAGCTCATCCAGTCCCTCGCTCGAATGCACCACCCAGGCCTTGATGGCGCGGTTGGCAAGGAGCGCGGCGGCGACCGGCTCCACCCATTGCTGCGAATAGACGCCCAGCAGATAGCGCCGCACGCCGGCCGGGTTCGATTGGGGCCCGAGCAGGTTGAACAGCGTCCGCACGCCCATTTCAGCGCGCGCGGGCCCGACATGGCGCATGGCCGGGTGGTGATGCGGCGCGAACATGAAGCCGATATTGGCCTCGGCAATGGTCTTGCCGATCTGTTCGGGCGTCAGGTCAAGTCTCACGCCCAGCGCCTCGAGCGCCTGCGACGAACCAGACCGGGACGACAGGGCCTTGTTGCCATGCTTGGCGACAGGAACGCCGGCCGCTGCGACCACCAGGGCCGTGGCTGTCGAAATATTGAGGCTGCCCAGGCCATCGCCGCCGGTGCCGACAATGTCGATAGCGTCTTCCGGCGCTGAAACCGGCACCATCTGCTCGCGCAGGATGGAGACGGCGGCAGCGATCTCGCCCACCGTTTCGCCCTTTATGCGCATGCCCATGAGGAAGGCGCCGATCTGCGCCTGCGTGGCTTCGCCCGCCATGATGACTCGCATGACGCCGCGCATTTCCTCGCCAGTCAGGTCCTTGCCGTCGGCAATCTTGTTGAGGGCTGACTTGATGTCCATCACGCAGCCTTCTTTCCGTTGAACTCGCGGGCAATGTTGAGGAAATTCTGCAAGAGCGCGTGGCCGTTCTCGCTGGCAATGCTCTCGGGGTGGAACTGCACGCCATGGACGGGCAGGGACTTGTGCTGCATGCCCATGATAAGGCCATCGTCAGTTGTGGCCGTCACTTCCAGCTCTTCGGGCAGGGTGTCCGCCTTGACGATCAGCGAGTGGTAACGCGTCGCCTCGAAGTCGTTGTTGAGGCCGCGGAAAATGCCCTTGCCCGTATGATGGATTTTGCTGGTCTTGCCATGGAACAGACTGGGCGCTCGCACCACGTCGCCGCCCAGGGCCTGGCCCATCGCCTGGTGCCCGAGGCACACGCCCAGCATGGGAATGGTGGTCTTGAACCGATCGATTACGGCGAGGCAAATGCCGGCCTCGTTGGGCGTGCAGGGGCCCGGCGAGAGCACGATGGCCTCCGGAGCCATGGCGGCGATCTCTTCAAGTGTAATCTTGTCGTTACGCTTCACCGTGATCTCGGCGCCGAGCTCGCCCAGGAAATGGACGAGATTGTAGGTAAAACTGTCGTAGTTATCGATGACGAGGGTCTTGGTCAT
>CBFGPB010000044.1:0-13272 GCA_965650545.1 uncultured Devosia sp.
TGGGGCTGATCAACGGGTCGTTCTATGCCCTGCTGAGCCTGGGTCTGGCGGTCATTTTCGGCCTGCTCAACATCATCAATTTCAGCCATGGGGCCCAATACATGATGGGCGCCTTCGTCGCCTGGATGGGCCTGACCTGGCTCGGCATCCCCTATTGGGGCGCCCTGGTCATCGTGCCGCTGGTGGTCGGCGCTACGGGCGTCGCCATCGAACGCCTCATGATTTCAAGGCTTTACCACCTTGACCACCTCTATGGCCTGCTCTTGACCTTCGGCCTTGCGCTGATCATCCAGGGCCTGTTCCGCAACCAGTTCGGCGTGTCGGGCCTCCCCTATTCCATTCCGCCCCAGCTTTCGGGCGGCACAAATCTGGGCTTCATGTTCCTGCCCAACTATCGCGGCTGGGTGGTGCTGGCCTCGCTCGTCGTCTGCTTCGGCACCTGGTTTGCCATCGAGCGCACCCGCCTCGGCGCCTATCTCCGCGCCGCCACCGAAAACCCCACACTGGTGGGCGCCTTCGGCATCAACGTGCCGCGCATGATCACGCTCACCTATGGCTTCGGCGTCGCTTTAGCCGCCTTTGCCGGCGTGCTCGCTGCCCCGATCTATTCGGTCAATCCCAATATGGGCGCGGACCTCATCATCGTGGTCTTCGCCGTCGTGGTGATCGGCGGCATGGGCTCGATCCTAGGGGCCATTCTCACCGGCTTCGGCCTCGGCATCGTGGAGGGCCTGACCAAGGTCTTCTATCCCGAAGCGTCGTCGGTCGCGATCTTCGTCATCATGGCCATCGTGCTGCTGGTCAAGCCGGCCGGCCTGTTCGGAAGGACCGCGTAAATGAGCGCTACCACCGAAACCAACTATTCGAGTGCATCCGAAGCCATGCCCATCGGTACGCCGCGCCACCACATCGCGATCTTTGCGGGCCTCCTGGTCCTGCTGCTGATCGCGCCCTTCGTGCTCTATCCGGTCTTCATCATGAAGATCCTGTGCTTTGCGCTCTTTGCCTCGGCGCTGAACCTGCTGCTCGGCTTCGGTGGCTTGCTGTCCTTCGGCCACGCCGCCTTCTTTGGTTCGGCCAGCTATGTCACGGCCCATGCCGCCAAGGTCTGGGGCCTGACGCCGGAAGTGGCCATCCTGCTCGGCACGGTCGCTGCCGCTTTTCTCGGCCTTGTCATCGGCGCTTTGGCCATCCGCCGGCAGGGCATTTACTTCGCCATGGTGACGCTGGCCTTCGCGCAGATGGTGTTTTTCCTGGCCCTTCAATCGCCCTTCACCGGCGGCGAAGATGGCATCCAGGCCGTGCCGCGCGGCAACCTCTTCGGCGTCATCCCGCTGGCCAATGACATGACGCTCTACTTCGTCGTGCTGGCCATTGTCTTCGGCGGGCTCCTGGCCATCTATCGCATCATCCACTCGCCCTTCGGGCAGGTGCTCAAGGCCATTCGCGATAACGAGCCCCGCTCCATCTCACTGGGCTACAAGGTCAACCGCTACAAGCTCGCCGTCTTCGTCATGTCCGCCACGCTGGCCGGCATGGCCGGATCGACCAAGGCGCTGGTGTTCCAGTTGGCCTCGCTCACCGACGTCTACTGGACCATGTCGGGCGAGGTGGTGCTGATGACCCTGCTTGGCGGCATGGGCACGATCTTCGGGCCTTTCGTGGGCGCCGCGGTCATTGTGACCATGCAGAACTACTTCGCCAGCTTCGGCGCCTGGGTGACGATCCTGCAAGGCACGATTTTCGTCATCAGCGTGCTCCTGTTCCGCGAAGGCATTGTCGGCGTCCTATCGCGCTGGATCAGAAGGCCGCTCTGAAGCACTGCGGACTCAGCTGGTAGAGGGTGCCTGGCTGCCCAGGATATCCAGCGCGCGTGCGGCCCGCCGCTTCTGCCGATAGCGGTTGAACTGCTGGTCGGCAAGAACCCCGACCAGAATGACCCCGCCCATCACCGCAAAGTTGAGCGATGAGGGAATGCCGAGCAGGTTGACGAGGTTCTGCAATTCCTGCAGCAGCACCGCGCCCAGGATGACGCCAATAATCGAGCCCTCCCCGCCGCGCAGCGAGAAGCCGCCCAGCACCGCCGCGGCGATGGCATAGAGCTCATAGAAATTGCCATGGGACGAGGGCTGCACCGATCGGGTGAACATGGCGAAGTAGATGGCGGCGATCGAGGCCAGGACGGCGCAGATGACATAGGCCATGGTGATCACGAAGCCAGTCCGGACGCCGGAATAGCGCGCCGCATCCTCATTCTTGCCCACGGCCTGGAGGTGGCGCCCGAACACGGATCGATGCAGGACGAACCAGCAGATCACGCCGACGAAGATCATGGCGTAGAAGGAGTGCGGAATGCCGAAGGAGCGTCCGATGGTGAGCCATTCCAGTTCGGGATAGCTGGCGCCGAAAGGAAAGCCCGCGGTCGCTTCCCCGGTATAGCCGCGCGCCACGCCCCGATAGATCAACAGGCCGCACAGGGTGACGACGAAAGGCTGCATCTTGAGCCTGGTGATGAGCAGGCCGTGCGCCAGACCCATCAGGGTGCCGAAAAAGATGGTGATCAGGATAGCCAGCGGCCAGGGCACGCCGAACTTGCCGACCATGTCGACGAAGATGACGCCGAGCAGGGCGATCATCGACCCCACCGACAGGTCGATGCCGCCGGTCATGATCACAAAGCCCTGGCCAATGGCAAACAGGCCGAAAAGGCCGATCAGGTTGGCCGTATTGCCCAGGTTGATCGGCGAAAGGAACAGCGGGTTGCGCATGTAGACGATAGCGCCGACCACGATGATCAGAACCGCCAGGCCGAAGTCTTTCTTTTGCATGGAAATGTTCCCTAATTGGTCCCGACGGCGAGCTTGAGCACGTTGTGCTCGGAGAAGTCGGCGCGCTGCAGCGAGCCCGTCACCTGCCCGGCGCGCAGCACCACGATACGATCCGAAACGCCGATGACTTCCTCCATGTCACTGGAGATCATCATGACGCCAACGCCGGCTTCGGCGAGCCCCCGCATGAGCTTGTAGATTTCCCATTTCGCGCCGACATCGATGCCGCGCGTCGGTTCATCGAAGATGATGACGGTCGGGTTCATGGAAAGCCATTTGCCCAGGACGACCTTCTGCTGGTTGCCGCCCGACAGTTCCACGGCCTTGCGCGTCAGGTCATTGGTCCGAATGTCCAGCCGCATCCGCTGAGCCTCCGCCCTCGCCTCGAGAAGGCGTTGCAGAACCAGCCCTCTCCGGCTGACGGACGGCAGGTCGGCGAGGGAGATGTTCTCGCTGATGGAGCTTTCGAGCACGAGGCCGGTGCGCTTGCGGTCCTCGGGAACCAGATAGAGCCCGGCATTGATGGCGTCCCGCGGACTGGCGGCGCGGAATGGCTGGCCCGCCAGGATCACCTCGCCATCCAGGACCGGGGCAATCCCGAATATGGCCTCGGCCAGTTCCGTGCGCCCCGCTCCGACCAAGCCGGCGACCCCCAGGATTTCGCCAGAATGAAGGTCCAGGTCCACGCGGGCACCCGGATTGGCCCCGATCCGGACGCCTCTGAGCGATAGCAGGGCATCCCCCGAGGGGCCGCTGGGTGGCAGGTAAAGGGATTTGAGATCACGCCCGATCATCAGACGGATCATCGCGTCATGGGTGATCTCGTCGCGAGTGAGTTCCCCCGCGACATGGCCGTCACGCAGGCCGACAACCCGGTCGGCGCACTCCTCGACCTCTGCGAGCCGGTGCGAGATGTAGATCACGGCAATGCCCTGCGCCTTGAGGTCAGCGATCACACGCATCAGCGTCTGGGTCTCGGACAGGGTCAGGGAGGACGTCGGCTCATCCATGATCACGACCCGCGCGTCGATGGAGAGCGCCTTGGCGATCTCGAGCAATTGCCGCTCCGCCAGCGACAGGTCGGCCACCGGCGTTTCGGGCCGGAATCCAGCGCCGACGCGCGCAAGGAGGGGCCTCGCGGCCTCGCGCATCGCCCTCAGATCAAGCAGACCCAGGGCGCCCTTCCTGATCTCGCGGCCCAGGAACATGTTGGCGGCCACGTCGAGATTGTCGAAGACATTGAGTTCCTGATGCACGAAGGCAATGCCGGCGGCCTGCGAACGAGTCACCGAAAGCTGGTCGTAGACCACATTGTCGATGATGATCCGGCCCGAACTGGGCGCGATCACCCCGCCCAGTATCTTCATGAGCGTCGATTTGCCCGCGCCGTTCTCGCCGATCAGGGCCAGCACTTCGCCCGGCTTGACTGCCATCGTGACATTGGAGAGGGCCACGACCCCGGGATAGACCTTGGAGATGTTCTCGAGAAGCAAGAGAGGGGGCTTCTCGACGTCCGGTTGTGTCATTTGGCGACCTGATGGTGCGGCACCCGCGGCGCCGTCATCTGTAGAAGGTCCGCACCGGGCCGAGATCCCGGCCCGGTGCGGCTGCGCTGGCTGGGAGGATTACCCGCCAATACGCTCCTTGAGTTCGGCCTCGAAGGCATCGACATTGGACTGGTCGATGACTTTGGTCGGAACAATAATAAGCCCGTCCTCGGGCACTCCGGAAGTGTCACCCTCCAGATAATCGGCCATCAGGTGCATGCCCTGATAACCCCACTGATAGGGATCCTGCACGACCGTGCCGGCAAAGCTGCCTTCCCGCACGGCGCCCAGGGTGATCGGGTCCTCGTCAAACGCGATCACGGTGATCTGGCCCAGCTTGCCGGCGGCCTGCAGGGCTTCATAGATCTTGGGCGGATTATAGGAATAGAACCCGACCATGCAGGTGATGTCCGGATTGGCAGCCAGCACGTCATCGACATTGGAGCGGGCACGGGCAAAGTCCACATCGTCGCCCCGCACGTCGACCAGTTCGATACCCGTGCCTTCAACGGCCTGGCGGAAGCCGGCAATGCGCTCGATGGCATTGTCTGCACCGAGGAAGCCGACAAAGCCCATGCACTTGCCGCCGTCGGGCAGGGCCTTGACGGCGATCTCGCCCGCCTGGACGCCGGCCAGGGTGTTGGACGACCCCAGATAGGCAATGCGGTCACTTTCGGGTGCATCGCTGTCGGTGGTGAACAGGGGAACCTGTGCCGCGATCCGGTTGAAGGCATCGATGGAGTTCTTCGGGTCGGCCGAGGAAATCATGATGGCGTCCGTGCCTGCGGCGACCAGGTCGTCCATCAAGGCGTTCTGCAGGGCAGCCGTGCCCTGCGAGGGATAGCGGAATTGCAGCTCATAGCCGGGCAATTCGGTCTGCGCCTTGGCGACGCCGGCTTCGGCGAGCTTCCAGAAGTCGGATGCCGCGTTCACCACGAAGGCGAGTTGCGGCTTGTCCTGGGCCAACGCCGGTACGGCCAATGCGGCCATGGCCGCGATCGAGACAGCAAGTGTGACTTTCATGTTATCCTCCCATGCCGAGGACGCCCTGTTGTTGCGTTCCTCGACGTCCATGACTTGCCCGGCGTCAAACCCCTTGCCGTCGGGCGGTTCATATCCTTGGCGCGAGAGACCTGTCCTCGTCTGCGGACCCCATGCCTCGGATATTCGGTGTTGCGCATCCTGCTATCCCGGATACCAGATGATGCGCGGATCATCGGGCGCGCGGACATAATCCCAGGCCCGGTCGATAAGGCTGTGAAGGTCAACCCGCGGTCTCCATCCGAGGCGGAAACGCGCCTTGGAATTGTCCAGCCAGTTGCTGTGAAGCGGGGTGCTGATTTCCGCGACCGGCAGGGACCGTGTCTGGCGCAGGTAATGCGCCAGCGCGCCGTAATCCACTGGTTCGTCCATCGCGATGTTGAACAATTGTCCGGCTGCCGCGGCGTTATCCAGCGCGGCCAGAATGGCAACGACGAGGTCGTCCACATGGATGAAATTGCGCCGCAGCGGCGCCCCTTCGGCGTCGCGCAGAAGCGGCACGGCGGCCGCGGCGGCATGGCGGGATACCTCCTGCGCACTCATCAGGTCGGACCAGGCCGGCCCGCCGAACTGGTCGGTGAAGCTCAGCGCATAGCGGAAATCGTCCTTTTCCACGATCCAGGGCGCACGCAGGCAGCAGCCATTGATGCCATACTGGATGCCGTATTGCTCCAGCATGACCTCCTCGATGACCTTGGTCAGTGCATAGCAGCCCGGATAGGCGCGGCGCGGCGAGGTCTCGGTTATCGGGACGTCATAGCGCTGGTAGACATGGCCGACGGAGCAATCTCCGCTCAGCAGCAGGAATTGCCGGGCGCCCGGCGTGGCCCGGAAGGCCTCGAGCAGGTTGAACATGCCCTTGACGCCAACATCGATGGCGAGGGTTGGCGACTCCTTGACCGCCGCCATATGCAGCACATGGGTTACGCCCTCCATGGCCGCCTGCACGGCAGCGGCATCGGAAAGAGAGGCGCGCACCACCTCGACCGCCGGATGATCGATGGTCCGATTGTTGCAGATGGCCCGGATGGACCAGCCGGCAAAACGCCCTTCGGCCAGGAATGCGGGCAGGAAATTGGACCCGACCTTGCCGGTGATGCCGGTGACAAGCAGCTTCAACTCTACGAACCCTTCTCAGATGCGGGGGCCGATGCACCATGGAGTGCGCGCCTCGAGTGGGCATGGCGCCGCTGCGCCATGCCTGAGCTTGAAGGTCAGACTATTGGGCGCAGAAGCCCGGTTCTTCGCGCGTGCAGACATCAAGACCGGTATAGAGCGGGTCCTCGACGGTCTCGCCGTTGATGAGCTGGATCATCACATCCGGAGCGCGCTGGCCCATTTCGAACGGACGCTGGCCGATCTGGGCGTGGCTGCGGCCCTCATTGAAGGCCTGGACCTGAGGCGGCAGCGTATCGCCGGCGACGATGATGAGCTCGTTGCTGTTGAGCTTGTCCATGACCTGGTCGGTCACCTGGGCATAGGCCTGCGGGGCAAACTGGGCCCAACCGCCGATCAGGATGAAGGCATCGAGATCCGGATTGGCGGTGAAGACGTCGGCCATCTGCTGGTTGGCAAGGTCGGCCTGGTCATTGGTATAGACCGGGCAGCCTTCCACTTCGGTCCAGCCGCTTTCGCCGGCGAGCCGCTCGACGCCCTCAGCACCGGCAATGGTATCACGGAAGCCGGCCGCGCGGGCATTGATATTGTCGGCCGCAACATTGCCCAGTTGGAGGCAGACCGTGCCGCCCTCCGGCTTGAGGCGCATGGCCTGCTCGGCCATCTTGACGCCCATGAGATAGTTGTCTGTGCCCAGATAGGTCGCGCGCAGATCGCGATCGGCTTCAAGGAAGTCGGCGTCGATGGTCATCACCGGCACGTCCGGGGCGATTTCGCGGATACGATTGGCCATGGCCGGAGCGTTGGACGGCGAGATTGCGATCGCCGCAACGCCTTTGGTCAGCAGGTCGTCTACGATCTGTACCTCGCCGGCCTCGTCGGCGCTGGACGCCGGACCGGTATAGAGACACTCGTACTCTGAATCGGGATTGTTGGCGGCCCAGTCCTGGCATCCCAGGTTGATCTGCTCGAAGAATGGATTGTCCAGGCCCTTGACCACGATGGCCAGGGTCTTCTTGTCCTGCGCCTGGGCGGCGCCGGCAGCCAGCGCCAGAATGGCGGTCGCTGCCATGATGTGATTAACGTACCTCAAAGTGGTTTTCTCCTCCCATGTGATTGATCCCGGCAGATCCGGCCCTTGTGCCGGTTCACCGGTGATCGCTACCCCGCGCGTCGAACCGCAGGCAGCGAACCTCCCGCACCGCGCATCCGATTGCCTCCGGACCCGCAGCTTTCATGATCGATTTATTGTAGACTGATCATATTATGTGCTAATATAAGCGCGCAAATGTACAGACCGTCAAGCATGAAATGCATCGTCGAGCCTGGACCAGAATGACGCCCCACGGCGCCAGGATTTGATACCGGCCGAAGATACGAAGGCGGAAATGACAACAGGGGGAGGCGCATGAGCGCGCTGCGATTAGAAAATATTACCAAAAGCTTCGGCGCGATTCATGCGCTTACGGACGTCTCCTTGACCATCGAGCCGGGCGAAGTCGTGGGCCTCATGGGAGACAATGGTGCAGGCAAATCCACGCTCGTGAAGGTGATCGCCGGAAACTTCGCACCGACCAGCGGCGAAATATTCCTCGATGGTCAGAGGGTGGAGTTCCACAAGCCGCTCGATGCGCAGCGCGCCGGGATCGAGGTCGTCTATCAGGACCTGGCCCTCTGCAATAATCTGTCTGCCGCTTCAAACGTCTTCCTGGGCCGGGAATTGACACGGCAATTTGGCCCGTTCCAGATCATCGACTATGCCGGCATGCGCACCAAGGCGGCCGAGCTCTTTGCGCGGCTGAAGTCGGAAACGCGCCCGCGCGACCTGGTCAAGCGGATGTCGGGCGGACAACGGCAGGCCGTCGCCATTGCCCGGACCTTGCTCTCGGACGCCAGCATCGTGCTGATGGACGAGCCGACCGCGGCCATATCGGTGCGCCAGGTCGCCGAAGTCCTGAACCTGATCCGCCACCTCCGCGATCACGGCATCGCGGTCGTGCTGATCAGCCACCGCATGCCCGATGTGTTCGAAGTGGCCGACAGGATCGCCGTGCTGCGTCGCGGCCGTCTGGTTGCCAGCAAGAAGGCCGCCGATTCATCCGCCGAAGAGGTCACGGGCCTCATCACCGGCGCGATCGAAACGGCCTGACCGGCTCATGAGGAAGAAGCCAATGTCCCAATCCAATACTCTGGCGGATGTCATCGACCAGTCCGAACACCGCAGCCTGTTTGCCCGGCTGTCGAGCCAGCAAACCTTCTGGGTGTTCATGGCGGCCGTGCTCGCCTGTCTCGCACTCTCCCTGCTGACGGACACTTTCGCCACCGAACGCAACCTCTTCAACGTATCGCGCAACTTTGCCTTTGTGGGCATTATCGCCCTGGGGATGACGGCGGTCATCGCCTCGGGCGGCATCGACCTGTCGGTCGGCTCAACCGTGGTGCTCTCGGCCATGACGGTGGCCGTGGTGATGTCATCGGGCATGCCGATCTGGGTGGGGCTTCCTGCCGCCCTCCTGGTCGCGGTCGCGGTCGGCGTCGTCAACGGAGTGCTGATCGCCTATGCCGGCATGCCAGCTTTCGTGGTGACGCTGGGCATGCTCTCGGTGGCCCGATCGCTCGCCATGGTGCTGTCCAACAACAAGATGATCTATGAGTTCGGGCCAGACCACGCCCTGCTCCTGGGGTTGGGCGGCGGGTCCACCCTGGGCCTGCCCAATCCGCTCATCGTGCTCGCCGTGCTCGCCGCCATCACCGGGTTCCTGTTCCGATGGACGCGCTGGGGACAGCACATCTTCGCCATGGGCGGCAACGAACAGGCGGCCAAGCTGACCGGCATTGCCGTCAAGCAGCTCAAGGTCTCGGTCTATGTGTTTGCAGCCGTGACCGCCGGCATTACCGGCATTCTCGAAGTGGGCTGGCTGGGCGGGGTGACCACCAATCTGGGACAGGCCATGGAACTGTCGGTCATCGCCGCAGCCGTCATCGGGGGTGCCAACCTGGCGGGCGGCGTGGGCACGGCCTTCGGTGCCGTGGTCGGCGCCCTGCTGATCGAGGTGATCCGCAACAGCCTGATCCTTCTGGGCATTAGTACGTTCTGGCAGGGCGCCTTCGTGGGATCCTTCATCGTCATCGCGGTCGCCTTCGACCGGTTCAGGAACGCCCGATCCTCCGACTGACCAAGCAAGTCGGGGCCGCGGCGCAGTGGGTTGCTACTGCGCCGCCACCTGGTCCTCGGTCCCGCCGGCCTCGAGCCGGGTCGATCCGCGCACGATGAGTTCGCATTCGACCTTGATGCGGGTGGTGGGGGCGTCGAGCCCGCCCGCACTATCAAGCAGCAGTTCTGCCGCTGTCTGCCCCATTTCGTATTGGGGCAGCACCAGCGTGGTCAGCGGCGGGTGCAGGAAGCGGGCAATTTCCCGGTCGTCGAAACCGATGACCGCCACATCCTCCGGTACTCTTCGCCCCGATTGCTTGAGCGCCTCGATGCAGCCCATGGCCATCAGGTCATTGGCGCAGAAGATCGCGTCGGGCGGCTGCGGGAGCGCCATGAGTTCCATGGTCATCTCGAAGCCAGATGACGGCTCCCAATTGCCCGGCTTGACCAGCGCGGCATCGAACACCAGGTCGTGTGTAGTCAGGGCCTGCTTATAGCCCTTGAGCCGGTCCCGCGGGTTGTCGAGGCCCTGCTGGCCGTTGATCAGCGCGATGCGCCTCCGCCCCAGGCCAATCAGATGCTCGGTCGCCACCCTGGCGCCCAGCAGATCGGCGGGCAGCACGGAGGGAAGGGCGCCAGCTTCGTCATAGCAGTTGACCAGAACTGTGCGGTGGGCGGCGAAGGCTGCGGGCAGGTCGACCCGCCGGGTGAGGATGGTGCCGTAGATGATCCCGAGAATCGACTGGTCCTTGAGGTTGGCCAGCAATCCAGTCTCGAAATCGGCATCGCCATGGCTGACAGCCATGACGGCATTGACGCCAAGTTCGAGCGCCTTGTCCCGCGCGCCCTCGAAGGCCAGTGTCATCCACGGATCGGTTGAAACCTCGTCGGCGATGAACAGGATCGTGGACTTGCCCGTCACCGTCGTCCGCGGACCGCGGCGCACAAATTTGTAGTTGAGCTGCTCGGCCGCGTCGATGACACGCCGGCGCGTGGCATCGGAGAGCCGGGCCATCTTGCTGCCGCTGAGCACCAGCGACACCGTTGCCTGTGACACGCTGGCCGCTGCCGCCACGTCCATCATGGTGGGTCGTGCACCCGCAGCCTGCCGCTTTGACTTCACCATGGGACTGCCTGAATCTGCCGGTCGATTGCAACACTGAACATATCTAGGTGAATACCTACAGCAATCGAGTCAAGATAGTGTCCTGCCCGGAACGCGGTGACCCTGCGTCGCAATCGGCCCTTCGGGCACGCGGCATGGGGGTTCGGGCGGATCCTGCGGTGAGAAGCATGATCCAAAATCAATTGATTATTGGCGCACCCGGCGAGATTCGAACTCACGACCTCTGCCTTCGGAGGGCAGCGCTCTATCCAGCTGAGCTACGGGTGCAGGCCGGAATCGGGCGCGGGGCCCGGTGGAACGGGCGCAAACTAGTCGAAGGCCCGCATCTGCGCAACCGGCAAATCGTGGCCGGAGCGGGTCCAGGACTGCCCGGATGAACGAAAAACAACGGCGAAATGGTATCACCTGTCACGGAATGGAAACCGGCGACGCCGTCACCCTGCTGCCAGAAGGTGACAGGGGCGCGGGTCATGGGGATGATGGCCGGCAGGCGCGCATGGCGCTGCCGGAATTCTTGTTGGGGGAAGCATGAGCCTTTTTGTCGGACCCGACGGCCAATCACGCTGCCGCTGGTGCGGCGGGGCGCCGGAATTCGTGCCCTATCATGACCATGAATGGGGCTTTCCCGTCAGCGACGACACGCGGCTGTTCGAGAAGCTGAGCCTCGAAGGCTTTCAGTCGGGCCTTTCCTGGCGGACCATCCTCAACAAGCGCGAAGCCTTCCGGGCCGGTTTTGCCGACTTCGACATCGACCGGGTCGCCGCGTTCACCGAGACGGATGTGGACCGGCTGCTGGCCGACAAGGGGATCGTCCGGCACCGGGGCAAGATCGAGGCGGTGATCAACAATGCCGCCCGTGCGCAGGAACTGATCGCCGAGGCCGGGTCAATCGCCGCTTTTGTCTGGCGCTACGAGGCCCAGAGCCCGGCGCCACCACAGAGCCAGTCGACCTCGCCGGAATCGGAGGCATTGTCGAAGGCGCTCAAGAAGCGCGGCTGGCGCTTCGTGGGCCCCACCACGGTCTTTGCCTTCATGCAGGCCATGGGCCTGGTCAATGACCATCAGGACGGCTGCATCAGCCGGGCGAGAGCTGCGGAGATGCGCAGGGCCTTCACCGTTCCGAAGTGACGCCCGAGCCCCGCATGCCAGGATAAGTTCGGGGTACGAAAAAACTCTTTCCAGGGGCGCGCGCCCGCATTAGCCTGATGGGGCCGCCTGTCATCCCCATAAAATACTATTGTAGTATTATTTGTCCTCCGCTATAGAAGAGGCACGGTCGCCTTTGGGAGGAGGCGAGCGCTCACGCAGAGAACCGTCAGACGACCGGCGCCCGGCAAGGGGAATCGCCGACGTCTCGCACCTGCGCCGACGCGTTCATGCGCCCCAAGAAAAGGTACGTACCTCGACAAGAACCGCCAACACGGGAGGACATGTTGGCACTTCTGGAACTTAATGGCGTGACCAAGGAATTCGGGGCCATCCGGGCCCTGTCCAATGTCAGCTTCGCCATCCAGCCCGGCGAAGTGGTCGGGCTCATGGGGGACAACGGCGCAGGCAAGTCGACGCTGGTCAAGATCATCTCGGGCATCTACCAGCCCACGGCCGGCGAGCTGCACTTTGCTGGCGATCACGCCCATATCCACAGCCCGGGCGAAGCGCGCCGGCTGGGCATCGAGACGGTGTACCAGGACCTGGCCCTGGCCGATAACCTGACCGCCGCCGAGAACATCTTTCTCGGCCGTGAATTGAAGCGCCAGGTGGGGCCGTTCCGTTTCCTCCGCCATGCGGCGATGAATGCCCGCGCCGCGGAACTGTTTGCCGAACTCAAGTCCGAAACCCGCGCCGATGACTATGTGCGGCAGATGTCGGGCGGCCAGCGCCAGGCCGTCGCCATCGCCCGCACGCGGCTCTCGGACGCCAGGCTGATCCTGATGGACGAGCCGACCGCGGCCATTTCGGTGCGCCAGGTGGCCGAGGTGCTCAACCTCATCCACCGCCTCAAGGAGGCCGGCATTGCCGTGATCCTCATTTCCCACCGCATGCCTGACGTCTTTGCCGTCTGCGAGCGCGTCATCGTCATGCGGCGCGGCACCAAGGTAGCGGACAAGGCCATTGCCGATTCCTCGCCCGAGGAAGTGACCGCCCTGATTACCGGCGCCAAGGAGGCTGCATGATGTCCAACGCCCATGCCTCGAGCTTTACCAATGTGGGCCGGACCCGGTTCTGGCAGCGCGGCTTCCTCGCCAGCCAGTCGGCCTATGTGCTGGCGGCGCTGATCGTGCTGGTGGTGGTGATGAGCCTGCTCTCGCCCAATTTCCTGACCGGCGGCAATATCTCCAATATCACCCGCAACTTCTCCTTCATCGCCATTGCCACGCTGGGCATTACCCTGGTGATCATCACCGGCGGTATCGACCTGTCGGTCGGTTCCACGATCGCGCTGTCGGCCACGGTCACCTC
>CBFGPB010000045.1:0-13131 GCA_965650545.1 uncultured Devosia sp.
ACCCTCCTCGACCGATCATCGAAGCCGCCGTCCGTTCAGCATCCATCATGCAGCTAATTTGCGCGGTTGACGCGCGGCGTCATTGACCGTGGTCAAACACTTGCATCACCCGAAATTTTGGGCAGCGGCAGCGGCCGGACTTGCCTTCCGGTCAAATGCGTACTTGACTTGTTACCGGGGGCGCCGGTCGGTCCGGTCAGGCAAAAGATGAAAGAGGGCAGAGGAGGCCCAGCGAATGCAGCACGAAGAAGATTCCGGCCTGGATTTCATTGAAGGCTTTTCCCTTCTGGCGGGGGCCATCTGGGTAATTGGCGCGGTATTGATTGTCGCCATGGTGATGCTCGGACAGGGGCGAGTCTAGGCGTCGCTGGCCTGCATCGCACTCCTGAAGTCTTCCACACGCCCAAGGCTGGCCGCGTAGAATGCGCCCAGCCGACTATCCACCTCCAAGGCGGCACGGCGACAGACATCGAGTGACAGGGTCGGATCAAGGCCTGCCGAAAGGTCGGCGAGGAGGTTGTCGTGCGCTGTCACGAGCGCACGAAATGCCTGGGATCGGGACATGGTGTCATCGCCGACCAACAGGTAGATCGGTTCGCGTTCGCTCATGCCCTTGAGTGCGACCGCTCCGGCAGGCAACCAGGCGAGATCGGCAGCGGCCTGAGCCGTAGCGGCGGTTGCCAGGATGTCGTGGCCAACAGTGCGGCACATGCCTTCGATGCGGCTGGCCACATTGACCGTGTCGCCGATGCAGGAATAGTCGAAGCGCTGCTCGAAGCCCATATTGCCCACCAGCGCAGGACCGGTGGCGATGCCAATGCCGATGGCGATGGGGTCGCGCTCCGACGTATTAAGCCGTTCGAGCGCCTCGCGCATGGCAAGCGCCGCACGGCAGGCGCGCTCGGCGTGACGCTCGATGTCAACCGGGGCGTTCCAGAAGGCCATGATGGCATCGCCCATGAACTTGTCGATAGTCCCCTGCTCGGCGACGATGGCCTTCCCGAGCGCGGCGAAGAGCCGATTAAGTATGGCGACCAGAGCCGATGGCTCGGTACGTTCGGCCAGAGCCGAGAAATTGCGGACGTCGCTGAACATCACCGTGAGATCGCGCACGTCGCCACCCAGCCGCAACAGGCGACCGTCGGCTTCTATACGGGTCAGAAGCGATGGCTCGACGTAGTGGGCAAAGGCGCGACGGATGCGCCGACGGTCGGCATCGGTGATAGCGAAGCGGAAAAAGGCCATCGAGGCATAGAGAACCAGAGCTCCAAGAAGAGCAAAGCTCGGATCAATCAGGAGGCGTGGCACCGAGAAGGCCCACCAGCTTGTGGCAACCAGCAGGGCGCCGATGACCAACGAGACGACGAGGCCAACAATGGGACCGGTGAAGATGACTGCGAGTACGATCAGCAGTCCCGCGACCGCAAAAACGACCATTTCCAGCCCGCCAACCCAGTCGGCACGTTGCAGGAATGTGCCGGTCAGCATCTGTTCCAGCGCCTGCGCGTGAATGGAAACGCCCGGAACGGCCACACCAAGCGCGCTGGCACGAATGTCGAGAAGGCCGCTGGCCGAGGCACCGACCAGAACGATCTGACCGGCGACCAGCGGCGCAAGGTCAGCGTAGTCCTCGGACAGCAGGTCGCGGGCGGACACATAGGTTTCGGGTGGCAGGTGGCGGTAGTAGAGCCAGATATCGCCGCTGGGGCCAGTGGGCACAGCGAAGTCACCGATGCGCAGCTGCTCCACGGTCCCGGCGCCAGCACTGTCACCCAGAACGACGAGGGTCGAGACACCGAGCGCCACGCGCAGGGTTTCGGCCGAAAGCGTGGGCAGGACCGTATCGCCATTGCGCCAGAGCATGGGTAGGCGACGGGCAACCCCTGCCCCGTCCTGATCGAGGCTGGCAACGCCGAGGCCGGGCGCGGCTTCCGCCAGGATTGGCAGCGGCTGGGCGGCGCCACCCAGTTCGGGCAAGCTGGATAGCGGATCGGCACCTGTCATGGCGAGGCCGGATTTCGGGGCCAGGGCCGTGGTGGACGCCCGCCGGCTCTGTGCCAGACTGAGTACATTGGGGCCCGCCGCCAGCGCTTGGGCGAAGTCTGCATCATGGTCGGCGCCGCTACCGGTCATTGCGACGGGTGACAGGCGATCCGGCTCGCTGAACAGAAGGTCGAAGGCGACTGCGGCAGCGCCCAGTTCGGTGAGACGCCGCGCCATGGTCGCCATGGCCGAGCGCGGCCAGGGCCATTGCCCGAGTTCGGCGAGCGAGGCCTCGTCGATATCGATGATGCGGATGGGCAGATCTGCCGGTGCCTCGCGCGGACGCCATTGCTGGAACGTGTCGAATGTCGCCTCGCGAGCGACCACCAGCGCATAGGGATCGGCGGCGCGGAAAAGGGTGAGGCAGATGATGACGGCAAGGCCGAACAGCAATGCCAACCAGCCCCGCCGCCCCATGCCCTGCCCTCAGTTGTATCGACCGTCAGCGGCCTGGCTGGTCGCTGCGGCGACCTCGGGGCGGCTGCGGACTTCGCGTCGGAAATCGCTGGGGGACATGCCCGCGATCTTCCGGAACGACTTGTTGAAGGCGCTGAGCGAACCAAAGCCGCTGTCCATCGCGACGGCCAGCACGCTGGCCTCGTCCCGCATCAACAGGGCTTGCGCATAGGATAGGCGCATGAGGTTGATATAGTCGTTCAGCGTCATGCCCGTGCATTTCTTGAAGACGGTCATGGCATATTTTGGGTGGATGTCCGCTGCCACCGCGATATCGATGGAATCGATCTCTTCGCGGAAATTATCGGCGATGTAGTCGCAAATTCGGACAACGATGGGCGATGTGTGAGGATCGAGGCCGGGCGCATCGACTATTGGTTTGGCGTCGGGCAGCAAGCGGTATGGCGAGAAGCGCAACCGCTCTATGCGAAGCAGGAGCTCGTCGACGGCAAGGCTTTCCTTCATCGGGTCGCCCGAGCGGGTATAGTCCAGCCACCGCTCGAAATTGACCGGATCGGCGGCATCCGTGGCGTTGGACACGAGCGTAGCGCCCTGCATCAACCGAGCCTGCAAATCGGAGGGCAGGCGCAGACGAAAGAAATGCACGAGCGGCAGATGGCCGCCAGCATAGAGAAGATCATCCGACGCATCGTCGAGCCAATGCGGTTGCCCGCCCCAGAACAGCGCGAAATCACCGGCTGAGAAGCGGGCTTCGTGCCCGGCCATGCGGTAATGGGCCCAGCCGCGCACGATGTAATTGACCTCGACCTGGGCATGCCAGTGGGCCGCCCGCATGAGCCGGGGCGACGTCATGAACATCTGCAGCGCAGTGGGCACCCGCTCTACGCCATTGGGCCGGGGCTCGTAATACAGGCGAGAATCCATCTTACTTTCCGCCCGGTCCGCCTACCCTAAATCGGGGTATGCCTCAGGTGGGCGCGCTAACTTAGAAATCACGGGCATCAAGAGCAATTGAAAAGCATGTCTTTAGACAGCGAGCTCTGGCCCGCCGGACAGCGCCTCCGGCCTAAGCCTATTGGATTGAGCATCGGAATCGGCCGAAATTTGCGTGGCACTGTTCGTCACGATGCTCTGGTGAGGAACAGACATGACCGAAAAGACGATTCGTTGGGGTATTATCGGCCCGGGCAGCATTGCCAAGGCTTTCCGTGGTGGCCTCAAGGACAGCAAGCATGGTGTGCTCGCTGCCATTGCCACCCGCAACCCGGACAGGCCGGGTCTGGCCGACACGTTCCCGGAAGCACGGATCGTGCACGGCTATGAAGCGCTCCTTGCCGACAAGGAGATCGACGCGGTCTATATCGCTGTGCCCCATACCGGTCATGCCGAATGGGCCATCAAGGCAGCCGAGGCCGGCAAGCACGTGCTGGTGGAAAAGCCGCTGGCTCTCTCGGCCCACGAGGCGGATGCGGTCTTCCACGCCCATCGCAAGGCCGGGACCTTTGCGGGCGAGGCCTTCATGTACCGCGTGCATCCGCAAACTGCCAAGCTGATCGAGTTGATCCAGTCTGGTGTCATCGGCGAGGTGCGGATGATCCAGTCGAGCTTCGGTTTCTCTATGGGCAAGTTTCAGCCCGAACACCGCCTCTTCGCTTCGGCGCTGGCAGGCGGCGGCATCATGGATGTCGGCTGCTATCCGGTGTCCATGGCGCGCCTCCTCGCGGGCGTGGCCGGAGGCAAGGCCTTCGCTGACCCGGTCAAGGTTGCCGGCACGGCCAAGCTCAATGCCGAAGGGACCGACGATTGGGCGGCGGCGACCCTTACGTTCGAAAACGGCATCGTGGCTCAGGTGAGCTGCGCCGTGATGGCCAATCTGGACAATGTCTTGCGCATTCATGGCAGCGAGGGCCGGATCGATGTGCCGGACTTCTGGTTCGCCAATGGCAATCGCGACCAGGGCCTGGGCAAGATCGACATCGTCAAAGGCGGCAAGACCGAGACCATCAGTGTCGGCGCCCAGGCGCATCTCTATTCGTTCGAAGCGGAAGCTGCCTCGCTGGCCATCATCGCCGGCAAGCAGGAGTTCGAGGCGCCTGGAATGAGCTGGGCCGATACGCTTGGCAACCTGCGCGTCCTCGACAAATGGCGCGCCGATGCCGGCATCGAGTTCACCGTGGAAACACCGCAGGTGCGGACAAGGACCTTGGACAATCGCACCCTCGGCCCCAATTCAGGCATCATTCCCAAGCGCTCGATCCCCGGGCTTGCCAAAGCGGCATCCGCGGTGGCGCTGGGTTTTGAAGACTTCAAGACCTTCTCTTCCGGCGCAATCCTGCTCGACGCCTTCTGGGAAAGGGGCGGCAATGTCTTCGACACAGCCTTCATCTATGGCGGCGGCTACACCGAGAAGCTCTGGGGCCAGTGGCAGAAGAGCCGGGGCGTGCGCGAGCAGGCCGTGGTGATCGGCAAGGGCGCCCATTCGCCTCTCGTCTATCCGGACGTGATCGGCAAGCAGCTGACCCAGACCCTCGATCGCCTGCAGACCGATTATGTAGATATCTATTTCATGCATCGCGACAACACCGACGTCCCTGTCGGCGAATTCGTTGATGCCATGGATGCCGAAGTGAAGGCCGGGCGCATCCGGGGACCGTTCGGTGGCTCGAACTGGACCAAGGAGCGCATGGATGCGGCGATCGCCTATGCCAATGCCAATGGCAAGACGGCGCCCCAGGCTCTCAGCAATAACTTTGCCCTGGCCGAAATGCTGGACCCGATCTGGGCTGGATGCGTAACCGCGGCAACACCGGATTTCAAGCAATGGCTGATCGACCGGCAGGTGACCAACTTCTCCTGGTCGAGCCAGGCGCGCGGCTTCTTCACCGACCTCGCCGGGCGAGACAAGCGCGACAACGAGGAGCTGGTTCGCTGCTGGTACAATGACCAGAACTTCGGACGGCGCGACCGGGCCATTGAGCTGGGCAAGCAGCTTGGGCACAACCCGATCCACGTGGCGCTGGCCTATGTACTGGCCCAGCCCTTCCCCAGCGTTCCTCTGATCGGGCCGCGCCGGCTAGTGGAGCTGGAAGACAGCCTCAAGGCCTTCGAGATCCAGTTGACGCCCGAGCAGGTGCGCTGGCTGGAACAGGGCTGAGCCACCTAAAGTAGGCAAAGGGGCCTCGGTTTTCCGAGGCCCCTTCAGTTTCGTGCTATTCGCTGGCAAAGGCGGCAATAGGTGTCGACTTTGCCAACTGCACCATGCGCAGGGCGGCGATGAATGCCAGCCCGGCAAAGGCCACCGCCACAACGAACAGCGGCACAATCGCCGACAGAATTGCGGCATTGTCAGTCGCGACGGCATAGCCAGCCGCGTTTGCAGCAACGCCCGCCAGAGCCGCGCCGAGGGCATTGCCGGCCGACTGGGTGGTCGGCAGCAAAGCCGACGTCCGATCGCGCTCGGCGTCACTGCTGGCCTCCATGATGGTGAGCATGATGTAGCCGTTGGAAATTCCGAAGCCCATGCCGATGGCCAGTTGTGAGACGATCAGCAGCGGCAACTGAGTGGTTTCCAGTGAAATCAACACGCCGATCAGGCCGAGCGCCAGCAGGACGGGGCCGGTACGGATGAGAATGCGGCGCGTCGAGCGTCTCCTCACATTGGCCACCGTGATCGACGACGTGCTCCAGCCAATGGCCATGACGGCGCCGACGATAGCGGCCTGGGTGGGGCCGTAGTCCCAAAGTTGCTGGAGCAGCAGCACCAGGTAGACGCCAGTTGCGGCCCCGGCGATGGGCATGAGGAGGAACATCCAGAGCCCCGCCCCCACTGCCGAATTGGTGGAGAAGGCATCGAGAGGCATGAGGCGTTCCGCGCTGCCCCGGTCGAGCCAGACGGCGGCACAGAGAGCCGCGATTGCACCGACCAGCAATGCGATGGCTTCAAGGGGCGGCGCGATGGCGGCGAGCGCGACCATCATCGTGCCGCCGCCGATAGTGAGAAGTCGCAAGCCCGGGAAGCCATGCGCCGAGTTCTGCCGTTCGCCGCGCGGCACGATCATGAGGACCATGGCGCCAAAGATCAGCACGATGGGCACATTGACGAGAAAGGCTGCCCGCCAGGAGATCAACTCAGTCAGTGCCCCTGCCCCGGCCGGCCCGCCGAACGCGGCCACGGCCCATACCATGGCCTGCATGCCGAACACTTTGGGCACGAGGCGACTGGGGAATAGTTCGGGGATGAGGGCAAAACAGAGAGCGGCTACGACACCCTCACCAAATCCCTGCACGGCCCGGCCAAACAGGACCTGTGGCATGGACCCAGCGAGCGCAGCAATCAGAGTGCCCAGAAGAAATACGCCGGCCAGGCCCAGCAGGGCGAGCCGGGACCCAAGGCGCCGCTTCAGCATGGCCGCCGCGGCCCCGCCCACGATGGCAAAAACCAGGTAGAGCGTGGTCGCCCAGGATATCACCTCGATGCCACCCAGTTCCTGGACAGCAGACGGCAGGGCCGTGGAGGAAAGAAAGGCATTGAAGGCGAAGAGCGACACGCCCAGCGCCAGGATCGTGGTAACGGGCAGATAGCGCGGCCCAAAGATTTCGGCCCAACGGCCGTCGACGGTTTCAGACATGATAGTCAACCAATTAAACAAGCGACATCTTGTTTAATATGGTCTGCACGAGTTTGGAAGTGCCTAAATTTCCGGCGGACCGCCCAACCCGACGGCCGAACAGATTTTTCCTGTCGTTCGACGAACGCGCACAGTTACACCTTTGTGCTGGCTTGTACCCAATCCCGTCCTGGCCTAAAGGTAGCGGCGCAGGTTCGCCTGCATTGTTCTCAGGGCGGGGTGGAATTCCCCACCGGCGGTAAAGGTAGAAATGCCAAGCCCGCGAGCGCTCCCGAAGTTCGGGAGGTCAGCAGATCCGGTGTAACTCCGGAGCCGACGGTTAGAGTCCGGATGAAAGAGAACGGGATCAGCGCCTTTGCCGGCGCGCGTAGCTATTTGGCTGCGCTGATTTCGGCATGTCGCCTCTCGTAACCCTGGGGAAACTGGTTACGGAAAGGACGACAGATGAGCCAGATTTCCTCTACTTCCCATAGCGCCGCTGCTTCAGGCGCAACCTTCATGCTGTTGGCCAGCCTTGTGTTTGCGGGCACCAACGTACTTCAATCCGTGCTTCCGACCCCGGCTGAATGGGGCGGCTTCGGCATGAGCTCGACGGGCATGGCCTTCTGGCAATATGTGATTGCCTCGGTGCTGGCCTTGCCGTTGATCCTCAGGATCGGCCTCTCCAAGCTCCGTACTTCCCGCCCGCTGGCCCACGAAGTCCGCGCTTTCGTGTCGGCTCTGGGCGTCCACGTCTTTGTCTATGGCTTTGCCTCGGGCGTGCCGATCTGGCAGATGGTGACGCTGCTGGCCACCGGCCCGTTGTTCATCATCGTCGGCTCTGCGCTCTTCCTGGGTGAACGTGTCTCTGCGGCGCGCCTTGCCGCGGCCATCGTTGGCTTCGTGGGTGCAATCATCGTCTCGGGCGTGGGCACGGAAAGCCTTGGCTGGCAGGCCTTGATCCCGATCACCGCAGCGGCCCTGTGGGCGGTCACTGACGTGCTGACCAAGCACCTTGCACGCAAGGGCGAGAGCCCGGAAACGCTGACAATCTCGCTGCTGGTCCTGATGACCCCGAACCACCTGGCGATCCTGCTGTTTGTCAACGCTCTTGCCGGCGTGCTGCCCATGGGCATGGCGCCGGGCTTCCCGTTCGAACTGCCCGCAGGCACCGGCCTCGTGCTCCTCCTGCTTCTGGGCGCACTGACTGCAGTTGCGCAATACCTGCTGGCCTTCGCCTACAAGGTTGCCGACGCGACCTACCTGCAGCCGTTCGGCGACCTCAAGGTTCCCCTCAGCGGCCTTGTCGGCTGGGTAGCCCTGGGCCAGGTGCCTTCCCAGTGGTTCTGGCTGGGTGCGGCCCTTATCGTTGCAGCCTCGGCTTTCATCTACTGGGTGGAGAACCGGGCCGCGCCAACGACGCTTCAGGCGGCCTGAGCCGATCATAATCTTCCCACAGGGCCGGGGCGGCGGTAGTCACCCGGCCTTTCGCTTGCCGTGAAGGGGATTTCATTCCAATAATGGAACACCCATTCCACGCGAGCCCGCCATGCGCAATTCTGCCCCGAAAGACTTCGACAGCCTCCGCGCCGCCATCGTGGAACAGCGCGACACCTTGCCCAAGCGCCTGATGCAGGTGGCGGCCTATACGCTCGAGCATCCGGACGATGTGGCCTTTGGCACCACTGCCAGCATTGCCAACGCCGCCCAGGTTCAGCCCTCGACCCTGGTGCGGTTCGCCCAGAACTTCGGCTTCGACGGGTTCTCGGGACTCCAACACCTGTTCCAGGCCCGCCTCAAGGACCGCAACTCCTCCTATGAGGACCGCCTCCGGCAACTGGAAGCCGGCGACGCCCATGCGGCGGAAAGCACGACGATCGTGTCGGGCTTCATCAAGGCCGCGCATCAGAGCCTCGACACGCTCAGTGCCGCAATCGAACCGGCCCGGCTTGAGCGTGCCGTCGATATCCTGGCGCGGGCCGAGACCATCTATCTCATCGCCCGACGCCGCAGCTTTCCCCTCGTGACCTCCATGGCCTACGCCCTGGGCAAGCTCAAGGTCCGGCATCAGGTGGTGAGTTCGGCGGCCGGCAATGACGACGACGTTCTCGCCATGGCCACGGCACGGGATGCGGCATTCGGTGTTAGCTTTTCCCCATATGCGCCCGAGAGCATCACCCAAGCGCAGACGCTCGCGCAACGGGGCGTGCCCTTGGTTGCATTGACCGATTCGGCTCTTTCTCCCCTCGTGGCCCATGCACAGGTCTGGTTCGAGTTGATGGAAGCCGATCATGCCGGATTTCGTTCACTGTCCGCCAGCCTGACCTTTGCCATGGCTTTGACGGTGAGCCTTGCAGAGCGGCGTCGCCAGCTCTAGCGGAACACAAAACAGCTCATTCCAGCTGTAGAATGAATGTTCTATCTTGTCTGTTTTCGGAACCTGTGTTTCATTGCCGCTAGATCCATGCAGCCCCGGGAGGAATGAGCGTGGCCTCTGGCTCAACTGACACGGCAGACCGCAGCCTCGACGTCATCACCATCGGGCGCGCCTCGGTTGACCTCTATGGTCAACAGATCGGCACGCGCCTTGAGGATGTGGGCAGCTTTGCCAAGTCCGTCGGCGGCTGCCCGACCAATATCGCGGTGGGCACAGCCCGGCTAGGGTTGAAGTCGGCCCTGGTCACCCGCGTCGGCAACGAGCAGATGGGCCGATTCATTCGCGAACAGCTGGCGCGCGAGGGCGTCAATACGACAGGAATTGCCACCGATCCGGAACGGCTCACTGCCCTGGTGCTGCTGTCGGTCGAGAATGACAAGTCCTTCCCGCTGATCTTCTATCGCGACAATTGTGCCGATGCTGCCCTCGACGAGGGTGACATCGATGAGCAGTTCATCCGTTCATCCCGCGCCGTGCTGGTGACGGGCACGCATTTTTCCAAGCCCCACAGCGACAAGGCGCAGCGCAAGGCCATGCGCATTGCGCGGGCAAGCGGCGGCAAGGTGGTGTTCGACATCGACTACCGGCCCAACCTCTGGGGCCTCGCGGGCCATGATGCCGGTGACAGCCGCTACATTGCGTCCGACACCGTATCCGCACATCTCAGGACCGTGTTGCCTGAATGCGACCTGATCGTGGGCACGGAGGAAGAGGTTCTGATCGCGGCAGGTGCCAGCGATCTTCACTCTGCGCTCAGGACGATCCGGTCCCTGTCCTCCGCCGTGATCGTCCTGAAGCGCGGTCCGATGGGCTGCATCGTCTATGACGGCCTCATTCCAGACGATCTCGAGGACGGTATCGTGGGCAGGGGCTTTCCCATTGAAGTCTATAATGTTCTGGGCGCCGGCGACGCGTTCATGAGCGGGTTCCTGCGCGGCTGGCTACGGGGCGAGCCGCATGCGACCAGCGCTACCTGGGCCAATGCCTGCGGGGCGTTTGCGGTGAGCCGGTTGCTCTGCGCGCCGGAAATCCCGACCTGGGAAGAGCTGCAATTCTTCCTCAAGAACGGCAGCAAGGAACGCGCGCTGCGCAAGGACGAAGCCATCAATCACGTCCACTGGGCCACGACGCGGCGAAGGGACATTCCCAAGCTCATGGCCTTGGCCATCGACCATCGCAGCCAGCTCGAAGACATGGCCGCCGGCGATTCCGCAAAACTGGAAAGGTTGAGTACATTCAAGGTCCTGGCGGTGCAGGCGGCAGCGGCGGTGGCCAAGGGCCGCGATGGCTTCGGCATGCTGATCGATGACAAGTATGGGCGCGATGCTCTCTATGCTGCCGGAGCTCTCCCCAATTTCTGGGTGGCCAAGCCGATTGAATTGCCGGGATCCCGGCCGCTGCGGTTCGAATTTACGCAGGATCTCGGGTCACGGCTGGTGGAATGGCCGGTGGATCATTGCATCAAGGTCCTCTGCTTCTTCCATCCCGGGGATAGCCAGGACCTGAAAAATGAACAGATTGGCAAGCTGCGGTCGGCCTTCGACGCGGCGCGCAAGGTTGGCCGGGAACTGCTGGTCGAAATCATAGCGGGCAAGCACGGCTCATTGAACGACGACACGGTGGCGCGCGCGCTTGGCGCGATCTACGATGCCGGGATCAAGCCGGACTGGTGGAAGCTCGAGCCCCAAGCCAGCAAGGGCGCCTGGGCTGCAATAGACAAGGTTATCGCGGAGCGTGACCCCTATTGCCGCGGCGTAATCCTGCTCGGGCTCGATGCGCCCATTGCGGACCTTGAGGCCGCGTTCGGAGCGGCAAAGACCGCCCGCAGCGTAAAGGGATTTGCAGTCGGGCGGACGATTTTTGGAGATGTCGCGCGCAGTTGGCTGGACAACAAGCTGGAAGACGACGAGGCCGTGGCAGAAATGGCCAAACGGTTCAAAGCGCTGGTAGAGATTTGGGAACGACCATGAGCCAGAAGACTATCCGCCTCACCATGGCGCAGGCCGTGGCGAAGTTCTTGACCATGCAGAAGACGGTCGTCAGCGGCGAGACAGTGCCGATCTTTGGCGGTGTCTGGGCCATTTTCGGACATGGCAATGTGGCCGGCGTCGGGGAGGCGCTGCACGCAGTCAAGGATACCTTGCCGACCTATCGCGGGCAGAACGAGCAAAGCATGGCGCATGCCGCCATTGCCTACGCCAAGGCCAATTTCCGCCGCCGCTTCATGGCCTGTACCTCGTCCATCGGGCCGGGTGCGCTCAATATGGTGACCGCGGCCGCACTGGCACATGTGAACCGCATTCCGCTGCTTCTGCTGCCCGGCGACGTCTTTGCCAACCGCCTGCCAGACCCGGTGCTCCAACAGGTCGAGGATTTCGGCGACGGCACGGTTTCAGCCAATGACTGCTTCAAGCCTGTCAGCCGCTACTTCGACCGCATTACGCGCCCCGAACAGATCATTCCGGCGCTGCGCCGGGCCATGCAGGTTCTTACAGACCCCGCCGATTGCGGGCCTGTGACGCTGTCGCTGTGCCAGGACGTGCAGGCGGAGGCCTACGACTATCCGGAAAGCTTCTTTGCCGAGAAGGTGTGGGTGCCGCGCCGGATCATGCCGGACGCCGACGAGTTCGCGACGGCTGCGGCCGCGCTGAAACTGGCCAAGAAGCCGGTGATCATTGCCGGGGGCGGCGTGCTCTATTCGGAAGCCAGCCAAAGCCTTGCTGCCTTTGCCGAAGCGCATGGCATCCCGGTGATGGAGACCCAGGCGGGCAAAAGTGCCCTGCCCCACGATCATCAGCTCAATATGGGTTCGGTCGGTGTGACCGGCACGTCGGCGGCCAATGCGCTGGCCGAGGAGGCCGACGTCGTGCTGGCGGTGGGAACGCGCCTGCAGGACTTTACCACCGGCTCATGGGCCCTGTTCAAGAACGAGGACATCAAACTTGTCGGCCTCAATGTGCAGGCCTTCGATGCCGGCAAGCATAACGGGCTGCCGCTGGTGGCGGACGCGCGGGTGGGCCTCGAAGCACTCGACGCGGCGCTGACGGGTTGGCAGGTTGATTCCGCCTGGACCGCCAAGGCCTTGAACGGCAAGGCAGAATGGCTGAAGGCCGCCGATGCGGCTCGTGCTGCCTCCAACGTCGAACTGCCATCGGACGCGCAGGTGATTGGCGCCGTCCAGCGGGGCCGCAGCAAGGCCACGGTCGTGTGTGCCGCAGGCGGCCTGCCGGGCGAGTTGCACAAGCTCTGGCGCGCGGACGCACCGGGCAGCTACCATCTCGAATATGGCTTCTCGACCATGGGCTACGAGATCGCGGCCGGCCTCGGGGTGGCCCTGGCACGGCCAGACGGCGACACCGTGGTCATGGTTGGCGACGGCAGCTACCTGATGATGAACTCGGAGATCGTCAGCGCCGTGATGCTGGGCATCAAGCTCACCATCGTGGTGCTCGACAATTCCGGCTATGGCTGCATCAACCGGCTGCAGATGGCGACCGGGGGAGCGAACTTCAACAATCTCTTCCGCGACACGCGGCACGAGACCATGCCGCAGGTCGACTTCGCGGCTCATGCCGCAGCCATGGGGGCCAAGGCCAGGAAGGTGGCGTCACTGGCGGAACTCGAGGC
>CBFGPB010000046.1:0-13079 GCA_965650545.1 uncultured Devosia sp.
CAAATCATCTACCGTTTGAAAAGTTGCGGTTTTCCAATGGATTCGGGATGATCAGGGACCTCCTCAAGTGGGTGGCGCCGGGTGTTGTGACAGTTCTGGGCGGCACTGTTGCGGCCCTGGCCATGGCAACGCCGGCCATGCTGGAAACACTGGCTGAAGAGGGGCGTTCGGCGCTCGACGCTGCGGGAGCGGATTGGGCGCATATCGATCTGCAAGGGCGCAGCGTCCACCTCACCGGAACCACCGCGTCAGATGCCGAGCGCGAACTGGCTATGGCTGCCCTGGCGAGCGTTCCAGGCCTCAGCCGGATCGATGAAACCGTCACCATCGCTCCGCTGGCAGCACCCTTCCGGATTAATGTTTCAGTTGAAAATGGTGCGGTAAGCCTCTTTGGCAATGTACCAAATGAATCTTTGCGCCAGGAGCTCTTGGGGCTCACCGGCATTGCCGCCGCCGACCTGCAGATCCGCTCGGGTCAGCCTGACGAGACGGCATGGCGTCGGGCCCTCGACTTCGCGCTTGCCCAGGCAGACCTGGTCGAAACCGGGTATTTCGAGCTCGCCGATCTGACCCTTAGTGCCGTTGGCCGCGCCAGTTCGGAAAAGGCCCTGGGTCAGTTGCAGATGGCCCTGGCCGATGTCCCGGAGGGTCTTGCCGTCGGGACGATCGCCGTCGAGCCGGTCCGTGTGGCCCCCTATATCTGGCGTGCCGACTTCGACGGAGAGCGCATTGCCATTTCCGGTCACGTCCCCGAGGAACGCGTGGCCGACCGGCTGCGCATGGCGGACGTCTCCGGCCTGCCGATCGCCACGGGCCTTTCGCTGGCCTCAGGCGCACCCGATGGTTTTGCCGAACGCAGCAAGCTTCTGGTGGAACAGCTGGCGCGCCTGGAGCGGGGCGAGGCCGAGATTGTCGACGGCATCAGCCGGCTCACCGGTGTGCCACCAAGCGTCGAGGTTGCCCAAGCGGTCACCGAGGCCCTGTCCGGCACCGGTTCCATCGTCACCCTTTCGGCGCCCAGGATTGCCGACTATTGGGTCAGCATCAACCGGCAGCCGGGCGGAACGCTGGTCTTCGACGGCTTCGTTCCTGATGAAGCGACCCGGGCCGCGTTCGAGGCTGTTAAGGGCGCCGATGTCAGCTTCCTCAAATTCGGTGCCGGGGCGCCGCCCGCCTACCGCAGTGCGGTCGACTTCGGCCTCGATCTCCTGGAGCACCTCTCGGAGGGGCGCTTCTCGCTGGCTGGAAGGGCCATTTCGATTTCGGGGCTTGCACAGTCTCCGACGGACTATCGCAAGCTCCTCGATCTGCTGGCAAACGATCTGCCGCAAGGCGTCACAGTGGCCGAATTGGGTATCGAAGCGCCTCGGGCTGCTACCTATTCATTCGCCGCCCGCCTTGAGCCCGGCGGTGGCGTGGTGCTCGAAGGCATGCTGCCCAACCCGGATGTCGAGGCGCAATTGCTCGCGAGCGCAGGCCCGTCTGCTCGCTCGCGCGTGAGCTACGCCTCGGGCGAGGCCCCCGATTTCACCGCATCGGCGGAGCAGGCCCTGGACTTTCTCCCCTGGTTGCGCGAGGGCGCCGTGCGGTTCGACGGGACGGTTTGGTCGGTGGAAGGCGAGCCGCTATCGGAGATCGACAAGGGATCGATCGAGACCGAATTTGCCGTTCGGGGGCTGGCGCAATCCGGCTGGACCCTGGCGCTGAGCGAGCCGGCGGCCATGCCCGGCCTTGCCGATCCTTATGTGTGGTCGGCCGAGCGCCTTCCCGATGGCAGTTTCCTCTTCGCCGGCAATGTCCCGGCCGCTTCGCTGCAATCCTGGCTCAAGGTGCATGTAGGCACTCGCGTGGCTGATACCAGCGTCGTTTCCAAGGGTGCGCCGGAGGGCTTTGCGGCGGCCGTCGGCGTGGCGGTGGATGCGCTGTTGGCCCTCGAACAGGGCAGGGCATCTTTCGATGGCTCGTCCTGGAGCCTTGCCGGGACGGCAGTGGACGCCACCGCGCGCGAAATCGCCCTGGCGCAGGTGGAGCCCTTGACGCTCGCCACGTCGCCCGAGATCGCCGTCCCCGAACCGGCGCCGGTCGAGCCCTATCTGTGGTCAGCGGCGAAGACGGAAGGCGGCATCCTGTTGGAAGGATCGGTGCCCGTGGAATCGCTGCAGCGTTTCCTGAGGGTCCGGGCTGGCGATTCTGTAGAGGACAAGACCGCCCTCCGGGCTGATGCGCCGGACAATTTTGTGTCCGAGGCCCTGGAAGCCATGGATGTCCTCGCCCTCATGAAAGAAGGCCGGGTCACCTTCGACGGCGAAGGCTGGACGGCGTCGGGGACCGCGCTTGCGGCCGGCGCAACCGCCGAGGCCGCCGGCCTCCTCGGGACATCGGCACCACGCTGGAAAATTTCGTTGGAGGATCCTGCGCCGGACGACGTCGAGGTTGCGGAAGCTGCCGCTCCCGCGCCAGAGGCGACATCGCCAGAGCCTGTCGCAGAACCCGCGCCGCCTTACGCGTTCAAGGCCGTTCGCAATGCCGATGGTGCCGTGAGCCTCAGCGGTCAGGTGCCGGCGGCGGCTACGGCCAGCTATCTCTCGACAATTGCCGACGCTGATCCGAGTGCGCTCGTGGTCGACCCCGCCGCACCGGAAGCATTTATGCCCAATGTCCTGGCCGGCATGCGGGCCCTCCTGCAGATGCGGGAGGGGCAGCTGCAATTGGTCGATGGCGCCTGGTCGCTCAGCGGTGAGGCCATGAGTCGCGAGGCTCTGTCGGCAATTGAAACCGAAATCGCCGGCCTTGGCGATGCGTGGGCGACCGATCTGACCGCCCCGTCCGGCCTGGCACAGTGCCAGGCGCGTCTGGCCGAACTGTCCGCACACAATGCCATCCTGTTCCAGTCGGGTGCCGCCATTATTGCCGCGGGCGCAGGCCCTGAGCTCGACGCCTTCGCCGAAGCACTGATGCTCTGCCCCGATGCGGCCGTCGAGGTCGAAGGCCATACCGACGCCGATGGCGACGACCGGCTCAATCTGGCCCTGTCGGTGGCGCGTGCCGAAGCCGTTGTGGGAGCCCTGATCGAGCGCGGTGTCTCGCCAGCACGGCTTTACGCCATCGGTTATGGCGAGAGCCAGCCCGTCGCCGACAATGAGACGGCCGACGGCAAGCGCAGGAACCGCCGCATCGTGGTTTCGGTGCGCGGGGACTGACTGGGAACGATATGGCGTCATTCTTCAACGCGGTCCTGTTTCTGATAAGCGTCTACTGGCCCTTCATGGCCATCGCGGGGGTGGTCGGGCTCGTTACCGGTTGGCTGAGCCTCAGCACCAGGCCCGATGAGGGGGCGCGGTGATCATCCTCGATCATGCAATCGAAGTGAGCCTGCTGATCCTCGTCGCCTATCTGGCCGGCTGCGTGCTGGGCTACCTCGCCCACATGGCGGTGCGATCCCTCACTGCGCGGCCGCGCTTTGAGCCGAAGCTTCAGGCTGAAGCCGCCGCCATCGCCCCGCAGGCCTCCGCGCGGCAGGCCCAGGCAAAGCAATCGGCTGCCCGCCGACTGGCTGGAGCGGTTGAGCGCGAGGATGCCGCACCGCAGCCAGCTCCCCAGGTCCAGGTTGCACAGCGCCCCGCCGAACTGCCCGCGCCGCGGGGAGGAAAGGCAGACGACCTCAAGCAGATCAAGGGGATAGGCGCAAAGACGGAATCGGCGCTCAATGATCTGGGTGTCTATCACCTCGATCAGATAGCCAATTGGACGCCGTCCAACATCGACTGGCTGGAGGGCCGGATCGCCGTCAAGGGCCGCATCCGCCGCGAGCAATGGGTCGAACAGGCCATCCTGCTGGTGACGGCCACCTCGGCGGCCTGAACGGCCAGATCAGGAGCCGCTAAGCCGCGCGTCTCGTCCGGCCGGCAACATGGAATACGAACTCCGCCACCGCTTCGATTTCGGCATGGTCGTCGAACAGCGCCGGCGAACCCTGGCCGGAAATGGTGATGGCCTCGGCGTCGGGCCGCCGCCGCACCATTTCCTCAAATGTCTCGCGCCGTACCTGATCGGTCAGTTGCGTGCGCAACAGCATCAGTGGCGCACACTTTAGCGCCTCGTAGAGCGGCCACTGCGCGACGAGAATATCGTCGAAGCTGATATCCTTGATCTGATCGATCAATCTCATGTCGAACAGGGGGTGAGGCCGTCCGCGTTTGTCGAACCAATGGCTGCGCAGCGCCAGCGCGTCGAGTTCGGCCTCTCCGTGGCCGGGATAGTCGCCGCCCAGCATGCGGCGAAACCCGGCAGTGACCGCCTTGGGACCACGCAGGCCGGCAATATGGGCCAGATTGTTGCGCAACCGCACGATGCCGCGCGAATCTGTCACCGGACCTGCGTCGAGCAGTATCGTGCCGCCCACCAGCAGCGGCCGGTGGGCGGCCAGGGCCATCGCGACCTGTCCGCCATGACCCTGGCCGAGCACGACCGCCCGGCCGATGCCCAGGGCCGCCAAGATATCGGCCACGTCGTTCGCATCAGCCAGCGTGCTATATGGGGCGTTTGACGGCCGGTCATCCGAGCGACCGCGTCCGGGCAAATCGACCAGGACAAGCGGCCAGTTGCCTGGCCCAAGTCTCTGGAAATAATCGGCAAAAGCCGTAAAATCGCTCATGTTGCGGTGGTAGCCAGCCAGGCACACGAGCGGCATGCTTGTCCGCCTGAACGCGCCGCGCAGGTGAACCGCCACCCGGGTCTGCGCATCGGCCAGCGTAACATGCGACACTGGCAATCCGGCAAAAGCCGGATGGTCCTCGGGAACCCTGCGCTTGCGTGCAAAAAGCGGTTTCATGCCCCCATTTACCGGTCGTGCAGGTCGAGTCACAAGCCGTTTCGCCCGCCTTGTGGCCAGCCGCTGTTGAAAGTATGGTGCGCCGGTTCGGCGCCGCGCGGGCCCGAACCCATCACTGACAGGAAAAGCCGGCCAGAAACCGGCGCCAATTGAGGAATACCGACAAATGCTGCGTGGTTCGATTACGGCACTCATCACCCCCATGCGCGATGGGGCGGTGGATGAGAAAGCCTTCGCCAGCTTTGTCGAATGGCAGATTGCCGAAGGGACGCATGGCCTTGTGCCCGTCGGCACGACCGGAGAGAGCCCCACCGTCAGTCACGAAGAGCATCATCGCATCGTCCAGGTCTGCATCGAGGTCGCAAAGGGCCGGGTTCCGGTTATCGCCGGCGCCGGGTCCAATTCCACCGCCGAAGCGGTATCGCTGGCCCAGCATGCCGAGAAGTCGGGTGCCGACGCCGTGCTTTCGGTGGTCCCCTATTACAACAAGCCCAATCAGGAAGGCCTGTTCCAGCACTTCTCGGCTGTGGCCAAGGCCATCGGCATCCCGGTCATTCTCTATTCCGTGCCGGGGCGCACCACGGTCGACCTGACGGTCGATACCATCGTTCGCCTGCGCGACGCCCATGCCAACATCATCGGTGTCAAGGATGCGACCGGCAATCTTGAACGGGCGACGATGCAGCGTGTCCGTCTCGGCAACGACTTCGTCCTGCTCTCTGGCGATGACAGTACGGCCCTCGGCTTCAACGCCCATGGCGGCAATGGCTGTATTTCGGTCACCGCCAATGTGGCACCGCGCCTCTGCGCGCAGATGCAGGAACTGTCGCTAGCCGGGGACTTCACCGCCGCCCGCGCAATCAACGAAAAGCTGGCTTTCCTGCACAAGGACCTGTTCATGGAGCCCAATCCGTCGCCGGCCAAGTATGTGGCAAACCGGTTGAACCTCTGCGCCAATGAAATGCGCCTGCCGCTCGTGCCGGTCAGCAAGGCCACAGAGGACGCGATGGACTTTGCAATGCGCCACGCCGGCCTTATCTAGTAGAGCAGGTACCTCATTGCCCGGTCCGCGGACCTGTTCCGGGGGCCGGGCAATTCATTTCGAGACTTTTGAGCCATGGCCGCAGCCAAAAACGACAAGAACAAGAACGGTTGGATCAGCCACGGGCAGGTGGCTGAAAATCGTCGCGCGCGCTTCGACTATGAGATCGGCGACACCATCGAGGCCGGCATCGTCCTGACCGGGACCGAGGTCAAGTCGCTGCGCCTGGGCAAGGCGCAGATTGCCGAGTCCTACGCATCGCCCGAGCGCGGGGAACTCTGGCTCATCAATGCGCACATTCCGGAATATCTGCAGGCCAACCGCTTCAATCACGAGGAAAGGCGGCCCCGCAAACTTCTGGTGTCCAAGAAGCAGCTTGCCAGGCTGGACCAGGAAGTGGCTCGCGCCGGCAATACGATTGTGCCGCTCAAGCTCTATTTCAACGACCAGGGTAAGGCCAAGCTTCTGATCGGCGTGGGCAAGGGCAAGAAAAACTACGACAAGCGCGCCACCAGCCGCGAGCGCGACTGGAACCGCGATAAGGCCCGCATCATGAAAGAGGGTGGCCGCGGCTAAGCCTCGACCGGCCTCTGAACTTGCGGACGGCCGACCGTCTTGGCGAGATCCGCCACATCCATGAAGAAGTCAGCTTGCCTGCGGAGGTCATCCGAGATCATTGGCGTGGATGTCGTCAAGGTCGAGACAACCGTCACGCGCTTGCCTTTGCGCTGCAACGCTTCCACCAGGGCCGTGAAATCACCATCGCCGGAAAACAGCACCAGATGATCGTAATAGGGTGAGAGCTCCAGCGCATCGACGGTTAGCTCGATGTCCATATTGCCCTTGACCTTGCGGCGGCCCATGGAGTCTGTGAACTCCTTGGCCGGCTTGGTGACGACGGTATAACCGTTGTAGTCCAGCCAGTCGATCAACGGCCGGATGGAGGAATATTCCTGATCCTCGACGAGCGCCGTGTAATAGTTCGCGCGCAGCAGGTAGGCCTTGGCGCTGAACTCTGACAGCAATTTTCGGTAGTCGATGTCGATGCCGATGGCCTTGGAGGTTGCATAGAGATTTGCGCCATCGATGAAGAGGGCGATCTTCTCGCGTGGATCAATGGCCATGATGAATCTCCCAGGGCAATAGCTGGCGAAGCTGAAAAAACCGTCCGGGACGGCGCCTTAATTAAATTCCACCGATACCTTTAAAATCTTAAATTCCCTCTTCGCACATTTGCCGCTGCGCGTAAAGCTGGTGGTCCTTGGCTGTCTTGGGGCTTGTCAGCCTTGTCATTGCCGCATCCATCGTGTATTGCGGCCCTTCATCCCCCCAAAGTGTGGAGACGTTCGTGGCACGCGTCACCGTTGAAGACTGCATTGAAAAGGTCGAGAACAGGTTCGATCTCGTTCTCATGGCCGCCCATCGTGCGCGCATGATTTCCTCCGGCGCTCAGATCACTGTTCCCCGCGACAATGACAAGAACCCGGTCGTCGCCCTGCGCGAAATCGGCGACGCCACAATTTCGCCGGAAGACCTGCGCGAAGACCTGATCCACTCGCTGCAGAAATATGTCGAAGTCGACGAACCCGAGACCAGCGCTGCTCCGATGATCGAGAGCGCCGGCGACGACGACGCGATCAACTTCGACACCATCAGCGAAGAAGAACTGCTGCGCGGTATCGAAAGCCTCGCTCCCCCCGAGCGTCGGGACGACTAACTTCGAACCGACTCGTTGGGCAAATCGACCCGGTGGGGCGATTTGAGGTGAGAAGGCCATGAGCGCTGCGCGAGAATGGCGTTGCGCTAGCGCGCACCGTGAATATATCAGGGAGCGTCCGGCATGCGTCGGGCGCTCTTTTCATTTCTGATACAGGCGCTAAGCTCCAACAAGCGAGCGGGCGACTACTTCCATGATGCGTCAGTACGAGCTTGTCGAACGCGTTCAGGCCTACAACCCGAACGCCGACGAGCAATTGTTGAACAAGGCCTATGTCTACGCCATGCAGAAGCATGGCTCGCAGAAACGCGCCTCCGGCGACCCGTACTTCAATCATCCGCTTGAAGTTGCTGCCATTCTGACCGAGCTCAAGCTCGACGATGCCTCCATCGCCGTGGGCCTGCTGCACGACACGATCGAGGATACCGACGCGACCCGCGCCGAGATCGACCAACTCTTCGGCGGCGAGATCGGCACCATTGTCGACGGCCTCACCAAGATCGAACGCCTCAATCTGGTCTCGCGTGAAGAGGCCCAGGCCGAGAACCTCAGGAAGCTCCTCCTGGCCATCAGCCAGGACGTTCGCGTGCTCCTGGTCAAGCTTGCCGATCGCCTGCACAATATGCGCACCCTGCAATTCATGGCGCCCGAAAAGCAGCGGCGCATCGCGCAGGAGACCATGGATATCTACGCGCCGCTGGCAGGCCGCATGGGTATGCAGGACATGCGCAACGAGCTTGAGGACCTGAGCTTCCGCATCCTCCAGCCCGATCACTACGCCGCCATCACCGCGCGTCTTGACCAGATGCAGGCGGACAACAAGGAAACGATCGACACGATCACGGCGGAGCTGAGCGAGCGCCTGGCCGAGGCCGGCATCACCGCGCGCGTCAAGGCGCGGGTCAAGTCGCCCTATTCGATCTTTTCCAAGATCGAGCGCAAGTCGATCGCCCTGGAACAGCTCTCCGACATGATCGGCTTCCGCGTCATCGTGGGGTCCGAGGAGGAGTGCTATCGCACCGTAGGGCTCGTGCACATGACCTGGAAGGTCGTGCCAGGGCGCTTCAAGGACTATATCTCGGTCCCCAAACACAACGACTACCAGTCGATCCACACCACCATCGTCGGGCCCAGCCGCCAGCGCGTGGAACTGCAGATCCGCACCGAGGAGATGGATCGCATCGCCGAATTCGGCATCGCGGCGCACGCTCTCTACAAGGACGGCGCCTCCGCCAACCTGGGTCGCATCGAGATGGAGTCGCACGCCTATGGCTCGCTGCGGCAAACCATTTCCCATTTGACCTCCGGCATATCGACGGAAGACTTCCTCGAATACACCAAGCTCGAGCTGTTCCAGGACCAGGTCTTCTGCTTCACTCCGCGCGGTCGCCTGATCGCCCTGCCGCGGGGGGCGACCCCGATCGACTTTGCCTATGCACTGCATACCGACATCGGCGACACCTGTGTCGGCGCCAAGATCAACGGCCTCATCCTGCCCCTCGTTACCCAACTGCGCTCGGGCGACGAGGTGGAAATCCTGCGCGACCAGAATCATCGCCCCCCTTCAAACTGGATCGGCATTGCCGCCACGGGCAAGGCCCGCGCCGCCATTCGCCGCGCGGTGCGGCAGGCCGCCGCCCAGCGCGCCTATGCCCTGGGCGAGCACGTGCTCAACATGATGCTGGAACGCGAAGGCGTCATGCTGGACGAGACCGAGGGGAGGGCGCTCGCCGAGGCACTGGAACAACAGAACAAGCGCGATCTGCTGGTGGCGGTGGGCGAGGGCAAGATCGGCTCCGAGCCGCTTGCCGCCGCTCTCGCGCAGGTCAAGGGCATCCGCAAGCGCCGCCGCAAGCTGGAACTGCCCGTGGCCGACACCGCCGATGGCTGGTTCGCCCTGCGCGGTTCTGACCAGTTCCGGTTCCGCGTGCCGGGCGGCCAGCGCTCCGGACCCCGCGCCAAGGCGGCCCTGGCGCAGCTCGATTTCCACACGCCGGTCACGGTTTCGGGCGAAGGCATCGTGCCCGGCGACCGCCTTGTGGGCATCCTGGAGCCCGACAACCCGCTGACCGTTTACCCCATCCACTCCGATGCGCTGATCGAAAAGCACGACAGCGACGTGGCCTGGGTCGATGTGCGCTGGAACCTGCAGCGGGGCGACGAGAAGCTCTATTCGACCGTCATTTCCATGGAATCGGTCAACCGGCCGGGGTCTCTGGCCCAGATTTCCTCGGCCATCGCGGCCTGCGATGCCAACATCAACAATCTGGTCATGCGGATGATTTCGCCCGACTTCCACCAGATGATCTTTGAAATCGAGGTGCGCGACCTTGCGCAGCTGACCGATGTTCTGGCAACGCTCAAGCGTAGTCCTGGCCTCAGCGCAGTGCAGCGGGCGGGCATTCGGGAGGCGGGAATGATCTCCACCCTCGAATGGGACGGCAGTGTCGATAGGAGCGCGCGAGATGGATAAAGAGGAAGTACTGCAGATTTTCCGCGATTGCGGCGCCATGCTGGAAGGGCATTTCATCCTCTCCTCGGGACTGCGCTCGCCGGTCTTTCTGCAGAAGGCGAAAGTCTTCCAGTATGCGCACCAGACCGAAAAGCTCTGCAAGGCCCTGGCCGAGCGCATCCGCGCCGAGTTTCCGGGCGTAACCAAGGTCGTCTCGCCGGCCATTGGCGGCATCATCCCCGGCTACGAAACCTCCCGCCACCTGGGCGTCCCCGCGCTCTACACCGAACGCGTCGAGGGCCAGTTCGAGTTGCGCCGCGGCTTCGAGATCGATGCCGATGATCAGGTCGTGGTGGTCGAGGACATCGTCTCGACCGGCCTCTCCATCCGCGAATGCGTCGATGCGCTGCGCAGAATCGGCGCCAATGTCGTCGCCGCCGCTTGCCTCATCGACCGCTCCGGGGGCGAGGCCGATGTCGGCGTGCCGCTCGTGAGTCTGATCGAATACAAGGTTCCGGCCTATCCGGCCGACCAGCTCCCGCCGGAACTGGCCGCCATTCCCGCCGTCAAGCCGGGCAGCCGCGGCATCCAGGGGGTGAAATGATCGTCGGCCTCGGCTCCGATCTCATCCAGATTCACCGCGTCCAGCAGACGCTGGACCGGCATGGCGAGCGCTTCACCCAGCGCTGCTTCACCGAAATCGAGCGGAAGAAGTCGGACCGCAGGGCGCAGCGCGCCGCATCCTATGCCAAGCGCTTCGCCGCCAAGGAGGCCTGCTCCAAGGCCCTGGGCACCGGTATTTCCTGGGGCGTCTATTGGCGCGACATGGGGGTTGTGAACCTGCCTTCCGGCAAGCCCACGATGCAACTGACCAATGGCGCGGCGCGCGCGTTGGCCCGCCTTGTGCCAGAGGGTCACGAGCCCCATATCCACCTGACTATCACCGACGACGCCGGCCTCGCCCAGGCTTTCGTCATCATCGAGGCCCTGCCGGTCAAGTGAGCGCAGCGGCCGAACATGAAGCACGTTGACCCCGCGCGGGCAAACGCCTAACCCTTCCGCACCGCATTTTCGGGAAGCATCATGAGCCAACCTGCCGATAAGTCCGCCAAGAAGTCCGCCACCAATGAGTGGGTGGAGACCTTCGTGGTCATTGTCGAAGCGCTCCTGATCGCGATCTTCCTGCGCTTCTTCCTCTACCAGCCCTTTTCGATCCCCACCGCCTCCATGCAGCAGACGCTCATGATCGGTGACTACTTCGTGGCAAACAAGTTCGTCTGGGGCTATGGCAAGCATTCGTTCTCGTTGGGCCGCTACGGCGATTTCGCGCTGCTCGACTTCGAACTGCCGATCGCCAACCGCATCATGGGCCGCGAGCCCAATCGCGGCGACATCGCCGTCTTCCGCCCCGTGCCGCAGAACATGGAATACATCAAGCGCGTGGTCGGCCTGCCGGGCGATACGATTCAGGTGCGTGAGGGCCGCCTTTACATCAACGGCACCATGGTTGAGCGCGAGGAAGTGGGCAAGGCGCTCGATACCGACAGCAATGGCGACACCCGCGAGGTCACCGTCTACCGCGAGACCTTCCCCGAAGGCACGACCCACATCATCCAGGAAATCGGCGACAATCTCTCGCTCGACGACACCCCGGAATATGTCGTTCCCGCTGGCCACTACTTCATGATGGGCGACAACCGCGACCGGTCGGCCGACAGCCGGGTGTTGAGCCAGGTCGGCTACGTTCCGGCCGTCAACCTGATCGCCAAGGCCGAGGCGCGCTTCTTCTCCATCAAGGACAATATCCCGCCCTGGCAGATCTGGCAGTGGCCGGCCAATGTCCGCTGGGACCGCATGTTCCGCTCGGTCTATACCGATCAGCCGGACACCAACCTGGCCGCGCCGTGAGCCGTCGCGACAGGACGCACGACAAGCTCCAGGCCCGGCTTGGCTACACCTTCGCCAATGCCGACCTCCTGGAGCGCGCGCTGACCCATTCGAGCGCCATTTCGCCCGCCAAGCGCATCGAGCGTTCCTATCAGCGGCTGGAATTCCTGGGTGACCGGGTGCTCGGCCTCGTCGTGGCGGACATGCTCTACAAGCGCTACCCGACCTCCAACGAGGGCGAGCTGAGCCGTTCGCTCAATACGCTCGTGCGCAAGGAAACCTGCGCCGACATCGCCCGCCAGCTCGACCTGGGGACGGAGATGATCCTTGGCGAAAGCGAAGCCCGCTCCGGCGGCGCCGACAAGGACGCCATCCTGGGTGACATCACCGAGGCCGTCATCGGTGCCATTTACCTCGATGGCGGGCTGGAACCGGCCCGCAGCTTCATCGAGCGGCATTTCGAGGACTACCTGGCCGACGGGCAGGCCAATCGTGCCGACGCCAAGACGACCCTCCAGGAATGGGCCCAGGCGCGCGGCCTCGAGCCGCCGACTTATGCGCTGGTTGAGCGCACCGGCCCTGACCATGCCCCCGAATTCACCATCGCCGTCGAGCTCGCCGGCTTTGATCGTCTGGAAGCCGTCGGGCCCTCCAAAAAGATCGCGGAGCATCGCGTCGCCGAACAATTCCTCGTCCGCCAGAAGGTCTGGAAGGAACGCAAATGAATACCCCTGACGAACTGGCCAATACATCCTGCGGCTTCATCGCCCTGGTCGGCGCGCCCAATGCAGGCAAGTCGACGCTGCTCAATTCCCTCGTCGGCACCAAGGTCTCCATCGTCACCCACAAGGCCCAGACCACCCGCAGCCAGGTGCGCGGCGTGCTCACCCTCGATTCCGCGCAGCTTGTCTTCGTCGACACGCCCGGCATTTTTGCGCCCAAGAAGCGCCTCGAGCGCGCCATGGTGGAGAATGCCTGGGGCGGGGCAGGGGACAGCGACATCGTCGCCTTCATCCTCGATGCCGATCGTGGCGTCACGCCGGATATCGAAACCCTGCTCGAAGGGTTGGAAAACATCCGCCAGCCAAAAGTGCTGATCCTCAACAAGATCGACACCGTCAAGCACGAGAGCCTGCTCGCGCTCTCGCAG
>CBFGPB010000047.1:0-12843 GCA_965650545.1 uncultured Devosia sp.
CGCACCCTGCCGCCCGCCGTCATCGACGAGCTCAAGCGCCAGACCCGCGAACTCGCCTTCGCGCTCAAGGTCGGGGGCCTCATGAACGTGCAGTTCGCCTACAAGGACGACACCATCTACCTCATCGAGGTCAACCCGCGCGCCTCGCGCACCGTGCCCTTCGTGGCCAAGGTCATCGGCGCGCCCATCGCCAAGATCGCCTCGCGCGTCATGGCTGGTGAAAGCCTCGCCAGCTTCGGCCTCGTCGAAAAGAGCTTGAAGCATATCGCCGTCAAGGAAGCCGTGTTCCCGTTCAACCGCTTCCCCGGCGTTGACACCGTGCTCGGGCCGGAAATGAAATCGACCGGCGAGGTCATTGGGCTGGACACCGATTTCGCCGTGGCCTTCGCCAAGTCGCAGATGGGCGCCGGCCAGAAGGTGCCGACTTCGGGCACGGCCTTCATCTCGGTGCGTGACAGCGACAAGCAGTATATCGTCGACATGGCCCGCCACCTGGTCGAAGCCGGTTTCGAAATCCTCGCAACCGGCGGCACGGCGGCCTACCTGGTCGACAATAATGTCCCCGCGACCAAGATCAACAAGGTGCTCGAAGGCCGGCCGCACATCGTCGACTCCATGAAGAACGGCGGCGTGCAACTGGTCATCAACACCACCGATGGTCTCAAGTCGATTTCCGACAGCCGCGACATCCGCCGCACCGCGCTTCTGGCCAAGATCCCCTATTACACCACCATCGACGGCGCCCTCGCCGCCGTGGAAGGCATCGTCGCCCTCAAGCAGGGCAGCCTGCAAGTCCGCGCCCTGCAGGAATATTTCGCGGCCTAGGGCTGGCCCGCAGGGCACTTTCGCTCCAGTGGAGCGACATTAGGTTACTTTGCAGACGCTTCGCGCAGCGAGTACCCGGCTCCAATGGAGCCGGGCAAGGCCAGAAGGCCATGAGAGCTATGCTCGAATAGCGGGCGAATGCGCCTCCGCTGGCGAAAGAGCCGCGAGGTGCGGCTCTCCCCGCATCGACCTTGACGGCGGCTTGGCGCTGGGGCCTCAATGAGCCCTGCTTCAATCGGTTCGAGGTTTGCAATGCGACCCTATGCCGTTTCCCTCCTTGTTCTCCTCTGCATGCCCGCAGGGGCCTTAGAGCTCAACCCGATCACGGGAAGCGTTGCCGGCGTCGATCGCTCCTACGCCGAACCGCTCATTGAAAAGGATTTCGGGCCGATCATCGGGGCCAGCTACTACGATGGCTTGTTCAAGGTCGACGGACCGACGCCGGTCTACATCATCCAGGCCGAGGGCCGGGCCGACAAAGAGGTCACCTTCCTATTCTGCAATGAAAAGCTCTCCGGGTTCTGGGGCCACGTGACCCAGGATCAACTGCGCGACATCTATTGGTCCTATGGTCCGGAACCCTATGTCGGCGTCCCCATGAACGTGGAATATGCTATTGGGGAAATGCGCCTATACCTGCCCACCGAAGGCGCCGAGGTCATCTTCTGGGAATTGGGCGGCAAATCCATGAAGATCGAGGTTATCTATCCGGCCGAGCCCTGGCGGCGGTTCGAGACCGATGAATACTGCTCCGAGATTGACTGAACGACTGTCTGCTGGATAGTGGCTTCCTGCATCCAGCCATCTCCTGTTCATGGCGTGGACAGTTTCAGCATCGCGACAGATGTTTAGGCGAGAAAAATGATCCGCACAGCTCCGGTTGCAGCCGCGCTGCTCCTCACCACCACCGCACTGGCCTCGGCTCAGCCCCTCGACGATCAAATCCACGATTTCATCTACGCCCCCGGCTTCACCGCCGAGGACATTGGACGTCTCGATGAGCGCCTCATCAACCAGTGGCTGGACCTTACTGTCGCGACACCCGGCGGCACGGTAGGACCGCTCGAAAAGGCCATGCTCATCGCCGACATGGCGATCGAAGGCATTCGCACTCGGTCGGCCCTCGCCTATGGCGAAGTCATCGGCGAGGACGGCACGCCCTATAGTTTTGTCGAGGTGCGCCACTACAACCTCGCCGCCGTCATCCACGCCGAAACCGAAGACGCCTATGGCCCGGAAAACACCGCGCCGGTCGAAGAGTTCGGGCTGGGAGACCACATGGCCTGGCGCTTCGTCTTCATGCCCGAAATGAACAACGCCGCCGTGCTGCTGGAAGCCAGCAGCCGCATCATCTCCGACAAGGAAGCCAGCAAGGCCGACTGCACCGGCCGGCCTTGTCTCGATCCCTATGCCGGGTTCGACGATCCAGCCTGGGAGGAAATTGACGGCCAGGTGCCCACCTGGCCAGCGCTCTATGTTGCAGAATCCGACGAAACCGCCACGCCCGCCCACGCCATTGCCGAACTCGCCGTCTTCGGCTTCTGGGCCAACGCGGAGAGCGGGCAATATCAATGGACCGGTGGTGAGCACCCCGAGGCGGTCCGCGACGCAACGCCTTATCGCTTCATCGGCATCGACCGGTATCTGGGCCAGGAAGCCAGCATTGACGCCATCTGGCAGGAAACCGCCCTCAACGACGATGCGCTGGCCTCCCTAACCTTCCGCCGCGCCGATATCGGTGGCTCGGTGCAGTTGATGCGGTCAAGCACCCCGCGCTGAATCGGCGAAGAACCGGTCAACCAGCGCCAATGCGCCGCGCACATCCTCGTCACCGACATCGAGATGCGTCACCCAGCGCTGCTGTCCATAGCGGCCGGTAACGCCAACGCCATTTTCCCCCAGATAGGCCAAGAACCGCTCGCCCAGGTCGGCCTCCATATCCACCCAGAGAATATTGGTGTCCGGCATTGTCACCCGCAGCGCCTCGTGCCGGGCCAATCCCTCAGCCAGCATTTTTGCCCGACGGTGGTCCTCGGCCAACCGCGCCACATTGTGCTCCAGTGCATAGAGTCCAGCCGCCGCCAGCACGCCAGACTGCCGCAACCCTCCGCCCAGCATCTTGCGGTTGCGCCGTGCCGTCTCGATCAGGTCCGCCCGGCCCACCAGCACTGATCCCACGGGCGCACCGAGCCCCTTGGACAGGCAGATCGAAACTGTATCAAAGGGCGCGGCAAAGTCCCGGATGTCGAGGCCGAGCGCCACACAGGCATTGAAGGCCCGCGCGCCGTCCAGATGCAGCCCCAACCCATGCCGCTCGGCTATGCCGGCCACCGCCCGCATGTAGTCCACCGGCAGCACCCGTCCACCAAAGGTGTTTTCCAGCGCAATCACCCGGGTCGTCGCAAAATGGCTGTCGCCCTTCTTGATCGCCGCCTCGATATCGTCCAGCGCCATGGTGCCATCGGCCTGGTGGGCGATCGGCTGCGGCTGGATCGAGCCCAGCACCGCCGCCCCGCCGGCTTCATATTTGTAGCAATGAGCATTCTGCCCGGCGATGAACTCGTCCCCGCGCCCGCAATGGCTCATCAGGGCAAGCAGGTTCGACATTGTCCCCGTAGGCACGAACAGGGCCGCGTCCTTGGCCAGCATGCCCGCCATCCGCTGCTCCAGCAGGTTGACGGTCGGGTCATCGCCAAAGACGTCGTCGCCCACTTCGGCGTCCGCCATGGCCGCCCGCATGCCCGCGGAGGGCTTGGTCACCGTGTCGGAGCGGAAATCGTGGCGGATGGCGTTCATGGCAGGCTCCTCAAAAGACCCGCCCCTTCTGCCAAGCCCTTGCGCAAATTGCTAGGCCGCGACGTCCCCGCCTTTGGTCTCATCATTGGCCGCGGTCAGTTCCACCACCGGCTTGCGCGCCACGACCAGGATGCCGGTGATCGGCGCACCGCGATCAAAGCGCAGCACGGCCGTCTCGAAACGCAGGGTCTCGAGCCCTGCCACGACCAGTGCATTGCGCGCCGCGTCCACGCCATGGGCATAGCGCAGGCTGGGCCTGAGGAAGATTTCTTCCTCCCCGTCATGGGCCTCGAGCGAGAAGGCCACCAGGCCGCCGGGTCGCATGGCCGGAACAAGCGCCGCAAGGATCGGCTGCAACGCGCCGCAATAGATCAGGACGTCGGCCGCCGTCACCAGGTCCGCATCGGCCCGCCGCGCATTGAGCGTCGCCACCAGCTCGCCCTTTGACAGGCTGTCATAGATGCCCTTGCGTGCTGTCTCGGCGATCATGGCGGCGGAAATGTCGACGCCTTCCAGATGCCCCACCTTGGTGCGCAGCCGCTCGCCCATGAGGCCCGTGCCACACCCCAGGTCCAGCGCCCGCTCGAAACTGGCGATACCCAGCCGCGCCATTTCCGCATTGACCAGATCGTCGAGCAGGTCCGGTACCCGGTAGCCAAGCTTGCCGACCAGCGAAGCCTCGAATTGCGGCGCATACTGGTCGAACAATGCCTCGACATAGCCTACCGCCGTGCCCTCGCCGGCCGGCCCGGCGTCGTGTGCCGCCAGCTTCAGCCGCGCGCCGAAGACCCCGTCGTCATCCAGCGCCTCGAGCCGCCGCCAGGCCGCGATCGCGGCAGAGATGTTGCCGGCCTTCTCGTGATAGCTGCCCGCAAGGTCCCATCCCGCCGCCCAATCGGGAGACAGGTCCAGGGCCTGCTCGACCAGTTCGGCCGCCGCCGGAAAATCACCCTGTTCGGCCAGCATGCGGGCATAGTCCGCGCGCCGGTCGGCGATCACATCGCCGGAAGAATAGAACGCCTTGGTCAAGACGGATTGCTTTCGAGAGAACCGGCCTGCATGGCGCGGCGCGCGGGGATTTGCCGCATAGCAGGCACAAACGCAAGCAAAAATGCTGCGCACCGCGCCTGTGACGAATTGTTCACTGTTCATCTATCCGGACTGCGCTAGTATGGAACCGTCCATGCTTCGCGCAACCTCCGTGCGATACCGTGGCAGCCAAGCGTCTTCCGCACTGGCCGGTCCGGACCAATCAGGTTCTGGACGTACTTAATCTTAAGTGATTGCTGCCTCGGCGGAATTTCCAGTTCTGCCGGGTGTTTAGCCACGCCTACACGACATATTGATGCGTCGCCTTTTTCAGGCTAGGCTTCGCCCCATCGAATATTGCGGCCGACTGATCTGAAGACGCGAATTCCGTTCGCAACTGCTGACGTCATCTACCGATATTTCGATATCAACTAGGTTCCGGCCAGGTGCATGGCCGTGACCGATCCAGCAGCGACTGCACGAGGGAACGCGCATCATGGCAACTGGTACCGTTAAGTGGTTCAACGGCCAAAAAGGCTATGGCTTCATTCAGCCGGACGAGGGTGGGGCGGACGTTTTCGTCCACATCTCCGCTGTCCAGCGTTCGGGCCTCAATGGCCTCGATGAAGGCCAGAAGGTGAGCTACGAGATCGTCAAGGACAAGCGGACCGGCAAGTCCGCCGCCGACAATCTGACTGCCAGCTAAGACTGGCATTTGCCTGAAAGAGATGGGCGCATCCAGGACATGGATGCGCCCATTGTCTATTCTGCCCTGAAATCCTCGTAGCAGTCATAATTGCGCTGCCGCACGATCCGCCCGTTGCGCAGCTCGAAGACCATGCAGATATGGGCGATCATCGTCTCCCCAGCCTGCAATCGCCCGATTCCCATGGCCAGGTCCCCTTCCCATCGCGCCTCCACCACGACGCTTTGCTCCGTGGCAACGATGCCTGCCAGATGATAGCGCTGGGCCTTGAGCACTTTGCCTTCGGCCGATCTGCGAAGACCGGCCAGCATTGCCGCCTTGTCATCGGTGCCGCCCGCCGGCCGGATCAGGTTCGGAAGCTCCGTGAACTGCATCTCGGCGTCGAGCAACGCCTCCACAGTGTCGACATCGAACCGCTCCACCGCGCGAATATAGGCCGTCACAATCTCAATCACGTCAGTCATCTGCACCTCACTAGAACATCGTTCTAGTCATGTCTCTAGAACAATGTTCTAGTATTGTCTATGGGTACCAAATGAGCGCACCGATCGATCGCCGCGAGTCTATCCTGGCCGCCGCACTGCGATGCTTTGTGGAAAAGGGCTATCGGGGCACCTCGATAGCCGACATCCGCACGGCCAGCGGCGCCAGCACCGGCAGCATCTATCATTTCTTCTCCGGCAAGGGTGCCATTGCCGAGGCGCTGCTGCGGCAATCGGTTTCCGGCTGGGCCGACCAGTCAGGAACCGCTTCGGACGACCCGGAAACAGCGATCAAGGCCTCCGTCACCGCACTGGTGATCTGGGGCCTGGCCAATCCAGGCCATCTCCGCTTTCTCGACGAAGTCCGTATCCTTGCCTTGACTGACCCGGAGCTCGTCGCGGTGCGGAACCTGATCGATCAGGGGCACATGGCAGCGGCAGCGCGGTTCGGGACAATGCAGCAGCAGGGCGCCGTCCGAAAGATCCCCTTCGCCATTGCCCATGCGCTGATGCTGGGTCCCGCCTACAGCTACCTCCGCCAGGCTCCATCCGCATCGCCCGACGAGGCCCGGCGGCTGGCCGGCCTGTTTGCCGATGCGGCATGGCAGGCGGTGCGCTCCTGACCGATGCAGGGCTGCGCCTGTGCAGAGACCACTTGTGGGGCGCACGGCGACTTGACCGGAGCGCCCGGCGCGGGCAAGCTGCCGCCATCTCCCGCACATAACTTGTCGTGAAGCGGTGGCCGAACGGCGTTTGGCAGGGAGATACCATGCCGCTCCTCCCGCGAGTGGCGGGGCAACACGTCAATCTAGGCCAGTCGCGGCCCGGCAATCCGGTCCCGCGACGGTATTTTTTATGCCGAGCCCATTGGAGGCAGCACGACTATGGACAAGGTTCCGATGACGGTTCAGGGCCACAAGGCCCTTGCAGCGGAGTTTGAACACCGCACCAGCAACGAACGCCGTCGCATCATCGACGCGATTGCCGAGGCACGCGCTCATGGCGATCTGTCCGAAAATGCCGAATATTCCGCGGCCAAGGAGCAGCAGAGCCTCAACGAAGGCCGCATCAAGGAGCTCGAAACGCTCCTGGCCCTTGCCGATGTCATCGACGTTTCCAAGCTGAGCGGCGACAAGGTCAAGTTCGGCGCCACGGTCACCTTCATCGACGAGGATACCGAGGAAGAAAAGACCTATCAGGTCGTCGGCGACCCCGAAGCCGACGCCTCGGCCGGCCGAATTTCCATATCGTCGCCCCTCTCCCGCGCCATGATCGGCAAGGAAGAAGGCGACACGTTCGAGGTCGCGGCCCCCGGTGGCGCCCGCAGCTACGAGATCGTCAAGATTCGCTTCATCTGAGAATCATCGCGGGCCGGCCCGACGGCCGGCCGCCGATCCTGCGAGCAAATCATGCTGCGCAGCGCCTCAAATTGAGGCATTTCACTGCTTTGCTGTGTCTTTCATGTGCACTGCCGCGGGCATAAGCTCCGCGGCAGTGACTTTGCCTTGAAACCTGTCCCTTTCGCCTCTTAACTAGAGGCCGAGGGAGAATTCCTGATCGATTGGAGTAACGTCGCGATGCACGCGAAGGTCATCATCATTGGCTCCGGCCCGGCCGGGTACACCGCTGCCATCTATGCAGCGCGCGCCATGCTCGAACCCGTGATGATCCAGGGCCTGCAGCCGGGCGGCCAGCTCACCATCACCACGGATGTCGAGAATTATCCCGGCTTTGCCGACGTCATCCAGGGCCCCTGGCTCATGGACCAGATGAAGGCGCAGGCCGAGCATGTCGGGACGAAGATCGTCAACGACATCATCACCCATGTCGATTTCGACCGCCGTCCTTTCGTGCTGACCGGCGACAGCGGCGACACCTATACTGCTGACAGCCTCATCATCGCCACCGGCGCCCAGGCCAAATGGCTGGGCATTCCCTCCGAGCAGAAGTTCCAGGGTTTTGGCGTCTCCGCCTGCGCCACCTGCGATGGCTTCTTCTATCGCGGCAAGCAGGTTCTCGTCGTCGGCGGCGGCAATACCGCCGTCGAAGAGGCCCTGTTCCTGACCAATTTTGCCGAGAAGGTCATCGTCGTGCATCGCCGCGATGAGTTCCGCGCCGAGCGCATCCTGCAGGAGCGCCTGTTCAAGAATCCCAAGATCGAAGTGCGCTGGAACACCGAGGTTGCCGAAGTGGGCGGCACGCCCATGCCGCCGTCGGTCAATTCCGTCACCCTGCGCAACACCCTTTCGGGCGAAACCTACGAACAGCCCATCGACGGCATCTTCGTCGCCATCGGCCATGCGCCTGCGACAGCCATCTTCGCGGGCAAGCTCGACATGAAGCCGGGCGGTTATTTGCAGGTGAAGCCAGGCTCCACCGAAACCAACATCCCGGGCGTCTTCGCGGCCGGCGACGTCACCGACGATGTTTACCGCCAGGCGGTCACGGCTGCCGGCATGGGTTGCATGGCCGCGCTTGACGCCGAGCGCTATCTCGCCGCCCATGAATTGGCGGAAGCTGCGGAATAGTCAGGCAATGTTGGCCCTTAGTCACGCTCCCGTCACAATTTTTCGGCCTCCCTCCGTTTCGGTGAGGGCTGTGGTTCGGCCCGGCTGATCAACAAAGAAAGCGTCATAGAACATGCTCGACTGGGACAAGCTCCGGATCTTCCACACCGCCGCCGAGTCGGGCTCTTTCACCCACGCCGCCGAGAAGCTGGGCATGAGCCAGTCGGCCGTCAGCCGCCAGATATCCGCGCTGGAAGACGATCTGGGCCTGAAACTCTTCATCCGCCACGCCCGTGGGCTTGTCTTGACCGAGGTCGGCGAGCAGCTGTTCCGCACTGCCCATCGTATGCATTGGGAATTGCAGCAGGTCGAGACGCAGATGTCCGAAAGCCAGGACGTCCCCACCGGCCCGCTTATCGTCACCACGACAGTGGGTATCGGCTCGACCTGGCTCTCGTCGCGCCTCGACGAGTTCCTGAAACTCTATCCGCTGATCCAGCTCGAAATCCGCCTCAACGACGCCGAGCTCGACCTGGCCATGCGCGAGGCCGATGTGGCCATCCGCCTGCACCGGCCCAACCAGTCGGAAATGATCCAGCGCAAGCTGTTCACCGTGCACAACCACTTCTATGCGTCCAACACCTATGTGGACGAGCACGGCATGCCCTCCTCGCCCGAGGATATCGACAATCACCGCATCATCAGCTTCGGCGAGCCGGTTCCCTCCTATCTGGGCGACATCAACTATCTTGAGCGCATGGGCCGCTCAGATTCCAGCCCGCGCCGCGCCGTGCTCAAGGTCAACGCCATCTACGGCATGATGCAGGCCTGCCGCGCCGGCATCGGCATCGCCATGCTGCCCGACTATGTCACGGAGAAGGAAGACGGCCTCGTCCAGATCCTCCCCGAGATCGAGCTGCCGGCCTACGAAGCCTATTTCGTCTATCCCCCGGCCCTCAAGAATTCCAAGCGCGTCGGCGTCTTCCGCGACTTCCTGGTGTCAAAGGCCAGGGAGTGGAGCTTCTAGCCGGCCCGAAGAGCAAATTCGCTCCGGTACGCAATTTAAGTGAACAGGGCATCGAATCTCCGACAAACACAGTGCCGCCCTCGGACTTGATCCGAGGGCCACTGGCAACAACGGCGATGCTCTGAGTGGCCCTCGGGTCAGGCCCGAGGGCGGCCCGGTGGATCGACAGGATTGAGCTGAAACGAACCGCAAAAATGCCCCGCATCACCACCATCGCTCTCGATGCCGATGACACGCTCTGGCAGAACGAGCAGTTCTTCCGCCTCACCGAGCAGCGCTTTTCCGACCTTCTGCGCGACTATACCGACGCGCCTGATCTCACCGAGCGCCTGATCTCCGCCACCGCGCGCAATCTCCAATTCTACGGCTTCGGCGCCAAGGGCTTCTCCCTCTCCATGGTCGAGACAGCACTCGAAGTCACCGATCACCGCGTCCCCGGCACAGTCATTGCCGAAATCCTCGCTGCCGGTCGGGAACTGGTCAATTTCCCCATCGAGACCCTGCCCTATGTCGACGAAGCGCTCGGGCACCTGCAGGACCGCTACCGGCTGATCCTCGTCACCAAGGGCGACCTCTTCGATCAGGAGCGCAAGCTCGCCGCGTCCGGCCTCGCCGACTATTTCGCCGCCGTGGAAGTTGTCTCGGACAAGACCGAAGCCACCTATCGCCGCATCTTCGAGCGCCATACCGAAGGCCCGGCGCACACCATCATGGCCGGCAATTCGCTCAAGTCCGACATTCTCCCGGCGCTCACGGCGGGCGCCTTCGCGGCCTACATACCGCATGACCTGACATGGTCCTACGAACACGCCGAAGAGCCCGAGAACGACCCGCGCTATGCCCGGATCGAGCATCTCGGCCAGCTTCAGGACGCCATCGACCGCTTCGAAGCCATGCGCTAATCTGCCGCCAATCCGGAGGTCCTGATGCGTCGTCACGTCCTGTTTGCAACTCTTGTTTGCGTTCTGCCAATCCCGGCTTTTGCCGACAACTCAACCGCTGAGGCGCTGGCGGGCACGTTCTGCGCGGCCATGGTGGATGGGACGCCTGACCCCGTGACGCTGGTCACCCCGGACCTGGGCGACGCCATCGCTGCCGCCCTCGCCCGCAATGCCGAGATCCAGGCCGCAACGCCCGACGAAAAGCCGCCCCTGGGCGATGGCGTGCCCTGGGCAAGCTGGCCGGACAAGCCCGATACCTGCGACATTGAGGTGACCGAGGCTTATGACGGCGCGGCCATGGTCAACGTCAGCTATGGCTTCACCGATGCTCCGGACGCCAACTATACCGACACGCTGGTGCTGATGGAGGGTGATGGCGGCTGGGCCATCGACGATGTGGTGCTGATCGACAACCAGACGTTGCGCAACCTCATCGTGTCGGCGTTCGACCCCTGAAAGACCTGTGGCAGCCCGTCGCAGCCCAAAGTCGCATATTGAAATCATTGGAAAATATCAGTTGGCATGCGTTTTCCGCATGGCTGGCATAACTTCACCCGGGTTGGCGGCCGGGCCGTGCACCCCTATATCGCCCTCATCACAGCGGGTGTTTCTCCTCCCTCCCTTGCGCCCGCTGCGTTCCCTCCTGACAGATCCCTGATCTGTCCTCCTTAGGGCTCCGCTCTCCCCTCGAGCGGGGCCTTTTCTTTTGCTCTGATCTGTGACCATCCCCCGCGAAAACGCATGGCTGACATGTCAGCATCGGGATTGTCTATCAAGTCAGTAGAGTTCATATTGAACACGTCGCTGAGGCGCGCTCCGATCTCCTCCTCCCTTCGGACCCCGCATCGCGATACTGGACTAAGGATCATCTCCTCCTCCCTTGATCCGAGGTCCATGGCAGAGCGGCATCCTCCTCCTCCCTTGCTCTCTGCCCCACTTTCACCGGCTCAGCCGGTACCAGGCCCCATCCTCGGATGGGGCCTTTTTTCTTCTCTCCGCGCCATGGCCATGCAACCTGTCGCCAACCTGTCGCGTTTGCCTATTTGTTGGACAGATTGTCGCTGTGCCTATTGCATAGCAGTCATGACGTGTCCGGCATTGCTGACCAAACGGTCAAAACCTATATTGCAACTGTCGCTGGTGAAGCCGCTCCGTATCCTCCTCCCTCGGACCCGCTTCTTGCGACACCGGATCGAAGCCGAATCCTCCTCCCTCGGCGACGGTCCACCGGTCTGGCGCATATCCTCCTCCCATGCGCAGGGCCAAAACTCGCGATTTGGCTTCGGCCCTATCATCAGGCTCCAACCTCGGTTGGAGCCTCTTTTTTTGTCCTCAGAGACTGGCCAACTTGGTCGCCGCACAAACACGCCCAACAGGGGCCGCCCCGTCGGCGCGCGATAACGCGCCCGGGGTCCCAAACCCTCAGCGAATCTGCATGGCAGCACTTCCAATTGCGCGTTTGTGTCGCGGCGAGCGGCGATGGATAAAGGCCTCAACGGCGGCGTTCGTGGTGACCCGCCCCTCCAAGGTCAGCGGCTAGCCCGCAGACCCTATGGCCCCGCCCATCCCCTCGGGCGGGGCCTATTTTTTTGGCGCCTTGGGACGGGATCGCGGCTCAGGCGATCCCCGCGCAGAACCCCTGGATGCGCTTGACCGCCTCCTCCAGTTCCGCATTGCTGGCCGCATAGCTCAGGCGGAAGTGGCCCGGCAGGCCGAAGGCCGTGCCATGCACCAGCGCCACGCCGGTCTCTTCGAGCAGCGCCAGGACGAAATCCTCGTCGGTGACGAGCTTGGTGCCGCCGGCGCTGGTCTTGCCCAGCAGCCGCTGGCACGAGGGGAACACGTAGAACGCCCCCTCGGGCGTCAGGCAATCGAGACCGGTATTGGCATTGAGCCCTGCCACCACCAGGTCGCGCCGCGCCTGGAACACCTTGAGCCAGTCCTTGAGGAATTCCTGCGGCCCGTTGAGTGCCTCGACCGCCGCCCATTGCGAGATCGAGGTCGGGTTCGAGGTCGACTGCCCCTGCAGCTTGGTCATGGCCGCCAGCAGCGGCTTGGGCCCGGTGCAATAGCCGATGCGCCAGCCGGTCATCGCATGCGACTTGGAAACCCCGTTCATGGTGAGGGTCCTGGCCTGCAGCCGGGGCTCCACCTGCGCAATCGTGGCGAACGACTTGCCGTCATAGACCAGCACTTCATAGATGTCGTCGGTGAGGATGTGCACATGCGGATGCCGCATCAGCACCTCGGCCAGGCCCTTCAGTTCCTCGGCCGTATAGGCGGCGCCGGTCGGATTGGATGGCGTATTGAGGATCAGCCACTTGGTCTTGGGCGTGATCGCCGCTTCCAGCACGTGCGGCGCCAGCTTGAAGCCGGTCGTCGCGTCGGCCACGGCAAACACCGGCTCGGCCCCGCACAGCCGCACGATTTCCGGATAGCTCACCCAATAGGGCACGGGCACCACGACCTCGTCGCCCGGATTGAGCGTGGCCATCAGCGCATTGAAGATGATCTGCTTGCCGCCCGAGCC
>CBFGPB010000048.1:0-12699 GCA_965650545.1 uncultured Devosia sp.
ATGGCGTCGCGGGCCTCGCGCATCATCTGCGGGCGCTGCTCGGAGAGAGCGGCGTTGAATTCGCGCAGACCATAGACCTGACGCAGCACGGCGGCGAAGCGGGTCGCCACGCGGTCCTCGACCACCGAGAGCTGGCCCAGCGCCGCGACGCGGAACAACCGTGGATTGGTGATCTTGTAGGTGATGAAGGCGTCGACCTCATAGAAGGCACCGCCGGCAACCTGCACGCGCAGGTCGGCAATATCCTGGCGCAGCAGGCGATCTTCGATGATCTGTACGCTGTCCACGATATCGGTCGGGATCTTGAAGTAGAGACCGGGTTCGTTACGCACATCGGTGATCTGGCCGAAGCGCATGACAATGGCCTGCTCGCGCTCGTTGACCACATAGATCGACGAGAACAGCACATAGAGGGCGGCAATGATGACCGCGCCGATGATGAAAAGGCGATTGCTCATGGATTACTCTCCCGCGCCTGTCGTGGTGGTCGTGCGGGAGCGCAATTCGGGCAGCGGCAGATAGGGCACGACGCCCGAGCCACCGGCACCATTTTCAACCAGAACCTTTTCGGACGCGCCGAGCACCTGTTCCATCGTTTCGAGGAACAGCCGCTTGCGGGTCACTTCGGGCGCGTTGACATATTCGGCATAGACGGCGTTGAAGCGCTCGGCCTCACCGGTGGCTTCCTGCACCACGCGGTTGGCATAGGCAGCCGCTTCTTCGCGCAGAGCCGCGGCCTGGCCGCGGGAATCACCGAGCAGGGTATTGGCGTAGGAACGGGCCTCTTCCTGCACGCGATCCTCGTCCTGTTCGGCACGCTGCACTTCGTTGAAGGCATCGGCCACTTCCTGGGGCGGGGCCGCGCCTTCGATGGAAATCTGGCTGACAGTCACGCCGACGCCATAGGTATCAAGAATGGCCTGGGTGATTTCCTGGACCTGGATTTCGATGCCGGCCTGGTCGTCGCGGAAGACGTCATTGGCGGGGCGCCGGCCGACGACTTCGCGCATCGCGCTTTCCGCCGAGTTGCGCACCATTTCATCGGGATCGCGCACGTTGAACAGATAGTCGATCGGGTTGGACACCGCCCAGAAGACCGAGAAGCGCACATCGACGATGTTCTGGTCGCCCGAGAGCATCAGGCCATCATCGGCGGCAGCCCGGCCACCGCCCTGGACGCTGCCGATCGTGGTCTGGTTGACGGTGAGCGGCGCGCGCTCGACGGTCTCAACCGGCCAGAGGTGGAAATGCAGGCCCGCCTGCGACAGTTCGGGCTTTGGCTGACCGAAGCGCAGCTCGACGCCGACTTCGCCTTCATCGACCGTATAGATGGAATTGAGGGCCCAGAAGGCGCCCAGCACCAGAATGCCACCGATCACCAGCCAGCGACCACCCGGCAGGCCGCCGCCCAGCTGGGCGCGGCCGCGGTTCAGGATATCTTCGAGATTGGGAGTGTTACCCGGACGGCGTGGACCGCCGCCGCCTCCACCCGGCGCCTGGCCCCAGGGGCCGCCCGTATTGCGGCCGCCTCCACCACCATTATTCTCCCAAGGCATCGTATTCCTTTCGGTGTCTGAGAAAAATCCGTGCTGCCATATATAGGCAAGGCCAGCGGCCAATCAATGCGCGGCGCCGTGAACGCGCTCATAGATCCGGACCCTATACGTGGCTTGGTCCCTCTCGGATCGCGGCACGTCCGGCTCGGCCACGACCCGCCACAGCGCCGGATCAATGGGCGGAAAGCGCACGTCGCCCGCGGGTTCGAGATCGACATGGCTGACATAGAGCCGGTCGGCCTTGGGCATGGCCTGCGCGTAAATGTCGCCGCCGCCAATGACCATGACCTCGCCTACCCCGGCACTTTCCGCCAGCCCCCGCGCGACACCCAGCGCCTCATCCAGCGAGTGGCGGACAATGACGCCCTCGGGCGCATAGCCCTGTTGCCGCGTCACCACGATATGCGGCCGCCCGGCGAGGGGCTTGGGAAACGTTTCGAACTGCTTGCGGCCCATGATCATGGGCTTGCCCATGGTCGTCTCTTTGAACCAGGCAAAGTCCGACGGAATGCGCCACGGAATGGACTGGTCGGCGCCGATGACATTGTTCCGGGCCACGGCAGCGATGAGGGAAATCTTGATCATGGGGAAGGATTAGCGGGTTTGGCGCTGGAGGGTAAGGGGCGAATGGCCACGCATCAATCGGTGACGCGCGTCACTTGACGCTTGTCACTCTTACGGGGTATTCTTTTCCATGGACATCGACAGCATCCAGCACAAAGGTCTTAGGCGCTTCTTTGAATCGGGAGTGTCGAAAGGTCTTGTTGGCGATGCCGAGCGATTGCGCAGGATGCTTGCTTATATAGACGCGGCCGAAAGCATCGACGAACTGGCCGTTCCGCCGAACTTTGGTCTCCACGAACTTGGTGGCAGTCGAAAAGGAACCTGGGCCATGACGGTAACCAGAAACTGGCGCCTGACATTCCGCATAAACGATGCTGGTGCACTGACCGATCTGAACCTGGAGGATTACCATGGCTCTTAAAATGCATCCCGCCCTGACGGTGCATGTCGGAGAGTTTCTGCGGGCGGAAATCGTTGCCCCTACCGGCATGAGCGTCAAAGCACTTGCGGATCATTTCGGTGTATCGCGCCAGACCCTCAGCGCCTTGCTCAATGGCAGCGCCGGCCTGTCGCCCGATATGGCAATCCGGTTCGAAAAGGCGTTTGGTATCAAGGCTGACACGCTGCTGCGCATGCAGGTCGCCTATGAACTCGCGCAGGCGCGCCAATACGAAAAGGACATTTCGGTCGCGTCGATTACGCGGGCCGCCTAGTCATCACACCAGCCCCAAAAGGACCGATCCCTACCCCGCCCCATCACGATACCACGCCAGCACGGCCAGCCGCACGGCCGAGGACAGATTCGTGGTGGTCCGGTTCTCGTCGATCTCGCGGATGAGGCCGGCAAGGCTCAATTGCCGTTCGGCGGCAATGGTTTCGAGCCCGGTCCAGAATTCGGGTTCGAGCGCGATGGAGGTGCGGTGGCCGGCAATGGAGAAGGAGCGCTTTTCCATGCCCGGAGCGTTTGTCAGGGCTTCTTGCGGAAGGCGTCGAGGCTCACGACCTTTTCGCCGCTTTCGGCAGGCGCGGCCTCACCATCGGCGGCCTCGGCGCGGGCATCGGCAGCCGTCTCCTCCTCGTCACGATCATCGGCCGCCGTCGCCGGATCGAACTGCAGGCCGAACTGCACGGAGGGGTCGAAGAAGCCCTTGATGGCCGAGAAGGGAATGTGGAGCATTTCGGGCTGGCCATTGAAGCTCAGGCCCACTTCGAACGCGGACTCGGTGACCTTGAGATCCCAATACTGGTTCTGCAGGACAATGGTCATTTCCTTGTCATACTGCTTGAGCAGCTCTTCGGAGAGGCGCACGCCGGGCGCGCGCGTCGAGAAGGAAATGAAGAAATGGTGCTCGCCGGGCAGGCCCGTCCGGGACACTTCGGCCAGAACCTTGCGCACGACGCCGCGCAGGGCTTCCTGGGCGAGAATGTCGTATCGCATGTGGTCTTCGGCCATTTTGCCCTTACTCCAATAGTCTGGTCGGCATAGAATCCGAACGGCCCATATCAGCCCTACGTTCCAGAAGATTTCAAGAACAAAGGGCGCTGGAACACGAGGCAAATGGAATTGAGTGCAGGCTTCTGTTGCCAGGTGCCTGCGAACCCCGCCTGCCACCCGGCTAGGAGTGGAGGACTTTAATTCCCAGTGCTAGCACCGCTTAGGCGGCGAGAGCGACCGGAGCCTTATGGTTGTCATTGGCAACTATAAGTTTTAGCCCGATAACGGCGGTACAATGCCGAGCGAAAGCACACTCTTTACGCCCTCGTCGATCCTATTTCGTCCCCATTGGCTCCCCCTTGCGGGGGGAGATGGTGGAGACGCCGGGTACTGCCCCCGGGTCCGATGGGTTTATTACAATGACAGTTTATCGCCATAGCCCTTGCGGGCACCCCCTATATAGGCGGTGGGGCTCCCGGATGCAAATCCGCAGGGCCAAATTCAGCGCCGATTAACAGCTCGTGATCATGCTGGCGCCTCTCGAAGGGGGCCGCGACATGAACACGACGAGCAGAGCCTATTGGCAGCGCCAGACGCGCCGCCGCCTGTGGCGCAAATGGCTGGGCCGTGTCTCCATCGTCCCCACGGCCATGCTGGCCATGATGCTCGGCGCCCTGGGCGTGCTCGCCCTGCAGGATACCCAGCTCGGCGCGTGGCTGGCGGCCTCGCCCACGGTCACCACGACGCCCGAGGCGGCGCTGCTGCGCGATTTCGGCCGCTGCGGGTTTGTGCGCGTCACCTGCGTGGTCGATGGCGACACCTTCTGGCTCGATGGCACGAAATATCGCATTGCCGACATCAACACGCCGGAAGTCTCCTCGCCGCAATGCGCCCGCGAGGCGGAGATGGGCCGCCGCGCGACCGAAAGGCTGGCGGAACTCTTAAACGCCGGGCCGTTCACGCTCTCGTCCATCGACCGCGACGAGGACCAGTATGGCCGCAAGCTGCGCATCGTCTCGCGCGACGGGCAATCGCTTGGCCAGAGGCTGGTGGCCGAGGGCCTCGCGCATGAATGGCAGGGCTATCGCCAGGGCTGGTGCTGAGCGCTGGACTTTTGCCGGCGCTTGCCCTCTCCTGCGCGCCAAGGAGGCGCGACATGGATCTGGTGCCGATTGAGGGGAGAACCTGCCAAGGCTGCACGGCCTGCTGCTCCTTCGCGCCCATCCGCACGCCGGAGCTGCAGAAGCCGGCCAACACGCTGTGCCGCCATTGCGTCGAGGGCAAGGGTTGCGGCGTTTATGACGTGCGACCGCAGGTTTGCCGGGGCTTCTACTGCGGCTGGTTCTTCCTCGAGGAACTGGACGACACCTGGCATCCGGAGCGGAGCGGCGTCGTCATCCGCTCCGAAAGCTTCAATAATGACACGATCACCATCCTGGTGCTGCGCCTTTCCGAATTCCTCATTTCGGAAGATTTTGCCGGCATGGTCGGCGCCTGGATCGCGGAGGGAATCTCGGTAGAATTCGAACGCGTCGGACCGGAGGGGCACCTCCCGGCCAAGATGCGGATGAATGAATTGCTCGAAGAGGCGGTGGCGGCGCGGGACCTCCGAGAAATGCACAAGGTCTTTGCCTGGTCGCTGGCCCACATCGACCAGAGCCATACATGGGAGCGGGACGAGACCGCGTTCCGCTCGTCGCTGAGCTGACCCTTCAGCCGTTCCACTTCATCTTCATGTAGACCCCGCCCGCTTCGAGCTCATCAAGCATCTGCAAGAGGCGCTTTTGCTTGGTTTCGTCGCGTTTGGCGTTGTTGATCCACATCAGATAATCGTTGCGCTGGTAGTCGGGCCGCGCGTCATACTTGTCGCGGAGGCCGCGGCTGGCCAGCGCATCGCGCACGAAATCGGGCATGGGCTGGAGCGGCCGGAACAGCTTGTTTGGAATGGGGGAGCCCAGAATATTGTGGTCGATATCGGTCTTGGGTCGTCCCATTTCTGTCCTCCATGATGCGGGTGCCACTCTAGCAGTTCCGGCGCGCGAAACTGTCAGTTGAATTGCTATGGACGGCGTCGGGTTGCCCGAATCGCGCTAGATTTGGCCCATGCAGCAATATCTCACGCTCCTCTCCGACATTCTCGAACGCGGCACGGACAAGTCGGACCGCACCGGCACCGGCACGCGTTCGATCTTTGGCTACCAGATGCGGTTCGACCTCTCTGAGGGCTTTCCGCTGGTCACGACCAAGAAGCTGCATCTCAAATCCATCATCTATGAACTGCTCTGGTTCATCCGCGGCGAGACCAATGTGCGCTGGTTGCAGGAGCGCGGCGTCACCATCTGGGACGAATGGGCCGACGCGAACGGCGACCTGGGGCCCGTCTATGGCTCGCAATGGCGGTCCTGGCCGGCGCCCGATGGCCGCCATATCGACCAGTTGCAGAATGTCATCGACCAGATCAGGGCCAAGCCCGATAGCCGCCGCCATATCGTCTCTGCCTGGAACCCGGCCGAGGTGGACAACATGGCGCTGCCGCCCTGCCACGCGCTGTTCCAGTTCTACGTCGCCGACGGCAAACTGAGCTGCCAGCTCTACCAGCGCTCGGCCGACACTTTCCTCGGTGTGCCGTTCAACATCGCCTCCTATGCCCTGCTGACCCACATGGTGGCGCAGGTCACGGGCCTGGGCGTCGGCGATTTCGTCCACACGCTGGGCGACGCGCATGTCTATGCCAACCATTTCGATCAGGCGCGATTGCAACTCAGCCGCGAGCCGCGGCCCTTGCCGAGGCTGGTCATGAACCCCGAGCGGAAGCGCATCGAGGATTTCGTCTACGAGGACTTTGCCTTCGAGGGCTACGATCCGCACCCGGCCATCAAGGCGCCGATTGCGGTGTAGGACTCGGCTTCAGCAAGTTCGGATTTGCTCTCTACACACCCGCGGAGCCGCCCTCGGGCCTGACCCGAGGGCCTCCCTCAGCCCTGCGCAATCCCAAGGTAGAGATCATCCCATTCGGGATTGCCGGCCTCGATCAGCTCATTCTTCCACTGGCGAACCCAGTGCTTAATATTGCGCTCACGCTGTAGGGCCCAATACATATTCTGCTGTTCCTCGAACCAGACCGGCAAATGACATTGATGGTCGCGCGCGAAGCCGGGCAGCACATCGTTCTTGTGCTGCCATACCCGCCGCAACAGATTGGTTGTGGCGCCAACATAGATCGGGCCGAACCGCCTTTGCGCCATGATATAGACCCAAGCCATGGTTCATAGAGCGGGACGAATGGCCCTCGGGTCAAGCCCGAGGGCGGCTCGGTTGGAGTGCTGGCATCTCTGATGCCGACGAACCGCCTCCCTGCAAATCCCCCTCGCCTCCCATCACACAAACCGGCTAGAACTACGCCGATCCAGAGGGAGTAGGGTTCATGCGTCTATCCGCGATTGCATTGGGTTTGCTCGTTTTCGCGTCGCCGTCCATCGCCAATGACACGGCGGCCGTGCTGACTACGGGCGGGCTGGAATTCATCGCCCATGGTGAAATTGCCATGGAGCGCGAAGAACTGTTCATCTCCAAGGAGGAGATCCGGGTCACCTACACGTTCCGCAATGACAGCGACGTGGACCACCATCTGCTGGTGGCCTTCCCGATGCCCGATATCGTCCCAAATCACTGGTCGCCGGTGGCCTTCCCCGAGGGTCCGGCAGACAATCTCTTCCAGTTTGAAACCACCTTCAACGGCGAGCCGGTGGAAGCCACGCTGCACGAATATGCCTATGCGGCCGGGGTGGACCGGACCAAGCTGTTGCAGAAGCTGGGCATCCCCATCGTGCCGATCCGCCAGGAAGCCATCGACGCGGTCGATTCGCTGGACGACGAGACGACGGCCGAACTGCTGCATCTGGGCATGGCCGTGCCCGACGAGTTCGACTCGGGCGAAGGCTGGGAAAAGCACCATTGGCCGTTCTGGACCTATCGGGCCACCTATACCTGGGAGGCCACCTTCCCGGCGCGCGAAAAGGTAGTCGTCGAGCATCGCTACAAGCCCAGCGTGGGCGGAACGACTGGTGTGTCCTTCCTCGGCGAGCCCTATGATGGTTACGATCCGAAGGCCGAATACCGCCAGAAATATTGCACGGACGACAGTTTCATTGCCGCCATCGAGAAGACGATGGACAATCCGGATGAGCCCTGGACCGCGCCCTTCTTCGAAAGCTGGATTTCCTACATCCTGACCACAGGCGCCAACTGGGCCGGTGGCATCGAGAACTTCCGCCTCGTCGTGGACAAGGGCGATGAAGACAACCTCGTCTCCTTCTGCGGCGAAGACGTCAAGAAAATCGGCCCGACTACGTTCGAAATGGTCAAGACCGACTTCTGGCCGCAGGACGAGCTGAACATCCTGATCCTCGAACGGCAGGACTGGATGTAACACGCCGGTCTGAGACGCTCGGACTACTGCCCCGGAATGAGCTGGATCGGCTGGTTGACGCTGTTGCCGATGGGCTGATTGACGCCCGGCTGGAAGCCAAGGTCCAGCGGGCCAGTGGTCGGATCGCCTTCGGCGTCCGGATCGACAGCACCATCCTGCTCGAGCAGCAGTCGTTCTTCTTCGAGGCGCCGGGCCTCTTCCTCGGCGGCCAGCCGCGCCGCCTCCTCCGCGGCCTTGCGACGCTGCTCTTCGATGAGGCGATTGCGTTCCGCTGCCGCCGCCCGCTGCCGGGCCTCGTCTTCGAGCCGCAGGGTTTCAAGCCGTTCGACCTCGAGTTCGTTGGCGCGGACCTGGATGGCCGCCACCATTTCGGTGAGATCGAGGGTGATCTCGGGCGCGAGGACTGTGCCGGCAACGCGGGCGATGATGCGCGCCGTATCGGCCTCGACCAGGCCGGTTTCGTCGACGAAATCGCGCGGCGTCAGGACAAAGCGACCATCCAGCCCCAGGCTCTCCAGCATCAGGTTGAGACTTCCGGCGAGACGCCCACCTACGCCCTCGACGATGAAGTTGCCCAGGCGGACGGTACCGCCGGCTATGGTGAAGGCACCCCGCGCCTCATCGGCAGTGAAGGCGCCCTGCGAGAGGGCCAGCCCGATGAGGGTTTCGAGCGCATCGGCCTCGGTATTGAGAACATCCTCGATCCGCGCAATGGACGGATAGACGGATGGCGCCAGCCCCTCCGCCGCAAAATCGTCTATGGCGAAATTGCCTTCGCCGGTCATGGTCCGCATGACATCGGCAAGGCTTTCGCCGGTTCCCTCGAACTGCAAGCCGCCATGGACGCGGCCGGAGAGTCCGGCGGCGACAGCCGCGGGCGCGAGGTCATCGAGGTTGACGCCTGACAGGGTTACCTGCCCCGAGACGGTCCGCTCGCTGAGCGAACCGGCGCAGCATTGATCCACACCGAGACCGATCGTGCCGCCACCCACTTCTGCCAAGAGACCCTTGAGAGATGCGGATTCCGGTGCCCAGGAATAGGTGAAGCTGGTGCGGCCCAGGAGGGGACTGCCATTGGCGGTCACCGCATCGGCCGTCACTGCGATGTCCCCGCGCGACGGGCGCGGAACGGCGTTGCTGGCCAGGGGCCCCTCGGGCCAGATGCCTTCCCCGGCGATGAGGGCGTCGCCACCGAAGAGACTGGCGACAATGCCCAGGGCATCGAGCCGATCGACATGCATTTCTCCGGTGAAGCTGGGGAGCTGGCCGACGCGAGACATGGCGAGCTTGCCCACGAAGCCCGCGTCTCCGGCAACCCCGTTCACGGCATCAAGGGCAACCGAGCGCAGGCCCTGGAAGCGAAGGGCCGCCGTCGCGTCCATTCCCGGCAGGCTGGCGCCGCGCGCCCCCGCCAGAGACGCAAGGCCGCTGCCATCCTGGGTGAGGACATCAACTGTGCCATCGCCGCTGAGTTCACCGCTGGGCGCCACGCTGAGCCGACCGGCATAGCTGATGGCCTGCCCGCCTTGGCTCAGTGCCAGCCGGCCATCGAACCCGTCAGCAGATCGCCCCTCGATGAAGAGGCTCGCCAGCAAGGCCTCCTGCCCGGCAAAGATTGGGGCGCCACTCCAGCCAAACTGGGCCAGCGCGGCCTCCGCGTCTGCAGCTTCGAGTGAGGCGGCCAGAAGCAGATCATTCTCGGCGAGCCGGACAAGTCCGTCCGCCATTTCGGCGCGCAGGTCGAGAACAGCAGCTCCGATATCGCCGCCCAGCGTCAACACCTGACCTGTGCCCTCGTCCTCATCGGACAGGATGAACTGCAGGTCAGCCGGGAAAGCGCCCGCGAGGGCCTGCTGCCAGCCGAAGGGCAGGCCGGCCATTTCATAGATCGCCACCAGCCCTGGCGCTTCGGGCGTCGTGACTCCCAACTGACCCGATCCGGTGATCCGGGGATCAGCCAGGGTCCCGGAGAGACGCAGCGTCGAGCTCAGCATGACCCCGCCCCAATCGGCAGTCGAGAGGCGCGAGAAGCGGACCGCAGACGGCGACCACTGCGCTTCGGCCACCAGATCGCGGGCCGGCAGGCCGAGCACATCCACAAGATCGGCGGTGACGGAAAAACTGCCATCGGGAAAGCTGATGGCAAAATTGCTGTCGCCCACGATTTCCGGCGCCAGCGCCATAAGAGCCTCAGTGCCCCTCGTATCGAGCTGGCCCAGCCGGAGCACGGTATCGAGCCGTGGCTCAGCGCCGAAACCGATGCGGATCTCAAGCCCATGATCCTGCCCGTCGACAGACAGCACACCATTGCTCAAGCCTAAGGCCTCGCCGGCCAGCATCACCCGCCCATGGAGGGCACCAGGCATGTTGAACAGCGGATTGTCCTCGCTCGGCCGCTTCCACAATTGCGAAAACGCTTCGAGCCGCGCGGCCTGAAGGTTCACATCGCCACTGAAGCCGATGGCACCCCCGTCATTGGTCACATCCCCCGAAAGCCGCAGCTCGGTTTCGCCTGGCAGGCGGGCCACCGCCTGTTCGAGAGTCCAGACGCTGCCATCGGTGGTCGCGTCCACCCGCACCTCGCGCAGGGAGAAGCCCCGCAGGCCTACTTCGGCAAGGTCAACGCCCAGCCGCCCCGGCATCGGCGGCAATGGCGGCGCCGGAATTTCGTCCAGCAGCCGCACGAATTCATACGGCAGCTCACTGGCCACTTCGGTGGCATCGCGCGGCGGCAGAGAAAAGACCCCGCCCGAAACCACGGCATCGAAACTGCGGCGGGCGCCCAACTGAATGCTCGCCGCGCCAGTGAGGCGCATGCCAGCCCGGTTCTCATCAGGATGGAGCGTATAGCCGGTGAGGACCACCCGATCGCTATTGATGGTCAGCTCGCTCTCGAGCACCAGATCGCCGCGGATATCGTCAGCCCGCTCGGCCTCGGGCGGCGCCTGGCGATAGACCAGCGTGCCGGCAAGGCGTGGTGCGGCGCCGGCCGTCACGACGCCTTCGATCGAGACGGAGAAGGCGCCCAGGACTTCGCTGACGAAACTGGAGACCCGGGCATTGCCCTCAGCATCTGCCGCGCCGGAATTGACCCGGACGTCGTATCGGGCATCCCCATAGTCGGCGCGCCCCTGGAACTGGAACGGACCGGCAAAGCTCGAGAGGCGCAGATCGCCATCGATGCGATTGACCGTGAAGGTCTCGGCAGAGCGCAGGTCTTCGAGGCGGATACTGCCATTTGTGATGGCGGCATGCCCAAGGGCGACGCCACTGCCGGCGCCGGAAAGGTCTACGCCGCTGCTGAACAGGCCATTCTCATCAATGGTCAGATGAACGACGGGAGATTGCAGGCTGAGGGCGGTGACATTGTAGATGTCGCGCAGGAAATCCATCAGCACGAACTCGGCCTCGACCGCGCCTACGGTCGCGGCCGGGGCCTCGGCGTCCCCCACCACGACATCGGAAAAGGCCAGGCGCGGGCTGGGCAGCAATGAGAAGGAAATATCGCCGCGAATCGTGACGTCCGCACCCAGGACGCCCGAGGCCAGCACTTCCATGCGGTCGCGATAGTCACCCCACTGGATGAAGCGCGGCGCGATGAAGGCACCGGCCAGCACCACAATGGCGAAGATGCCGACCACGATATAGATGCGATTGAGCACTGTGCCTGATCTGTCCCGGCTGAAACCAACGGGAGTGTAGGCACTTGGCCGTTGCGCGCAAGCCGCCTTGCTCCCTTTTGAGCAAAGGAAAACGGCCGGGCTGTGGCCCGGCCGTCATCGTCATGCAGAATGGTGACCTTAGAGGGAACCGATGGACCAGAACATGGTCTCGCCCGAAGAGTCGTCGACACCGTCATTGTCGGTGACCACATAGCCGGTGCCTTCGGCGTCCACGGCGAAGCCTTCCACCTTGTCCAGCACATAGCCGCCGGTCGAGGTCAGGTCGGGGATCAGGTCACGCACCAGCGTCTTGGTGACGGTCGGCAGTTCGCCGCCCAGCGCCGCCGGGACCAGTTCGGACACGGGAACGCTGTAGATTGCCTTGAGCTGCGCCTTGTCCCCGATCTGGTTGTCGCGTTCGACGATATAGACCCGGTCCCCATGGGCGGTGATTTCGGAGAGGCCGACCCAGGCGCCTTCGGCTGGAACTTCGAGCGGGTAGTTGACCGCACCCCATTCGCCCGAAGCGGGCTTGTAGGAGACGAGCTTGACCATGCCCTTGGCATCGTTGGCCCATTCGCGCTGGATGGCGATCCACAGCGTGGCATCGTCGCCCTCGCCGATCACGGTCACGCCTTCGGCACCGAAGCGGACTTCTTCGGCCAGGAGTTCCGCCGGGAACGGCACTTCCTCAGAGATCTCGCCATCCCCATCGACACGGTAGAGGGCATGCGGGATCAGTCGATCGGTGCGGCCTTCGGACGCCAGCCAGAAGCCGCCTTCGCCATCAAGGGCAATGCCTTCGATGTCGAGCTTCTGGGCGGGATGACCATCGCGGGTCACGACAGTCTTGGCGGTGATGCGCGCCGGCTGGGCGGTCGCGTCGATCGTGTAGATCGAGGGCTGAGCGCCGAGGAAGCTGTCCGACACGCCATAGAGCATGCCGGGCTTTTCGGCGTCGGCAACCAGACCCGACAGGGCAACCCAGCCGAGCGGACGGCCATCGGCATCGAGGTCGGACACGATGTGCGGATAGGCCGGGGTCTCGGCTTC
>CBFGPB010000049.1:0-12662 GCA_965650545.1 uncultured Devosia sp.
GGAATCCGGAGACCGACGAACAGCCGCTGAGCTTTGCGCCCGTGGTGACCAATCGTCCGGCGCCGCAGGAGGTGTCTGGGTTTTCGGTGGCGCCAGCCATTGCCCTGGATGCGGAAGGGAATTCCCGTCGGCCGGCGATTGACGTGTTCTGGTCTTCGGCCTCGGTGACGGTGGACGTGCGGGCGGTGCGGATCACAATCCGGCTGGCCGCGACAGACGTCATTGTTTGGGAAGGAGAGGCGCCCAGGCCTGAACTGGGCGAGGCGCGCATTACGCAGGCTCTGCTGCCGAATGAGGACTATGAGGTCCAGATCCAGTATATGCCCTTGTCTGGCCGCGTCACGGTGGAAAGCTCGTGGTTGTCGGTGACGACGCCCGACGTCAAGCTGGGCGCGCTCGATGTGGTCTATGGTGACCTCAACCTCGATGAACTCGGGGCGCAGGCCGAGGGTTATTTCGACTGGATGGGCATCAGCGTCCGCGAGCTCTACGAGAAGGCCCAAGAGCAGGACGTTCACGGCGCCGACCAGGAACTAGCCAATGCCATGCAGTTCGATGAACTGCGGCGCAGCCTGTCGGTAGTCACTGGTGATCTGCAGGCTTCGTTCGAAGAGACGATCACCGTCGCCATTGTCCCAATGCAGGGACAGTTGGTGGCCATTGCCGACTCGCTGACCGAGCTTTCGGCCGGCGACGGCACGGATGTGACCACGGCTCGCTTCCGCATGACCGCGATGACCGGGCCGACCGGCTATAGCCGGATCGGTGCGGAGACGCGAGTTGATGTGGCCGACAGTGGCGCTTGGCGCGGCGCTGCCTGGTATCTGGACACCCCGACGAACCCGGCTCTGCCGACGCGGTTCATGGTCCTGGCTGACCAGTTCGTGGTCACTGACGACGTGGATGTACAGCAGCCGCTGGTTTTCGAAGGCGGCGTCCTGAAGCTCCAGGTGGCCAATATCGGCACGGTGACCGCCGGCCTGATGCAAAGCCCTGACGGCAAGTTCGTCATCGACCTCAACAACAAGGTCATATCGATCTCGACATGACAATTCGCCTCTACGCAGACAGCTTCCGGTGCGCCATCTTTGAAGAGGCACCTGGCGGCGGGAGCCCGGCCGACATCAATTCCTTGATGAACCGGCCGGCGCTCGACCCGTCCAGTTGGCTCGACAACATCTACTTCCATTCGGAGTTCGACTATTACGGGGTGGCCGCCTACACGCTCGGCACCTCACTCACCCATGCCGCGATTGCGGGCATCACCCGCAATGCAGGCGGCGGCACGGGTGAAGTATCAACCGTGGTGACACTGGCTGGGCAGAGCGGGTCTGACGACCAGCTCTTGCTCACCCACAATCTGGGCTACGTGCCGGACTTCTATGCCATCATAAACGGCGTCCTGGCCCCGAACGGCGTGCCAATTCAGCGTCCCGATGCGTTCCGAATGCGCTTCGCGTGCGTGTATGCGACGACGACAGAGATCCGTGTCGCCACCTTTGGGTTCTCATCGGGCAGCGATCTCAGCAGCATCAGCGCCACCTATGGCGTCATCGTGTTCCGCGACCATGCGGCCATCCCTGGCGAGAAGATGCTGAAGATCGCGCCGGGTGACGTGATCTTCGGCCAGGGCAAATTCAACATGCAGCAACCCCATTTGCGCGCCGATGGTGCTGGCGACAGCCCCTTCGCGATCGCGTTGAGCAAGACCGCCGCGGCGCGGAATGGAGGGCTGCGGCTCTACAAGTCCAGCGGCAGCTACGAGGATTGGGGTTCCTTCAATGGGTCGTTGACCGCGCCGACATTCATCAGCGTAGCGGTGGGGTTGTAGATGGTTGACCAGTTCCTTGCGGAGAACGACCGCATTCAGGTCATCCGAGACAGTGAAATCGCCTTCGACACGGACAGGATATCGGTTGAGCGCTTCCCGGATGCCGATCACATCGTCCTGACCAACTACGACATCTCGTTTCCGAGCTTTGTTCAGTTCGCCGCCTACTACCGCAACCAGACCGGCGGCGGTCTGACCACATGCGAGAGGTGGTCGACGCTGATCTGGCAGGAGTGGGGTCCGGATGAATCGACCCACGATGAAGTCTATTACCCGGCCAACCCCGGCGCCTCCATTCCGGGGCCAACCACGCGACCCCTCACGCGCACCTTGCTGGGGTCAGTGCCGGCCGAAAGCAACTACCTCGACATCCGGGTCAATCTGAACCGGATCGTGACTCCGCCTGCCTTCCACGGGCTCGAAGTGCCGACTGTGCTGTTCAAGCAAAACCAATGGATCACGCTCCCTGGTGGCTCGTGCCCTTGTGAAGTGCTTCTGACCTCAGCCAGTCGGCTGTTCAACATCGTTCGGATTGGTAACGACATCTACCTCGATCGCTACCAGAGCGTGTTCAACACCAATAGCCCGCTGGCTCCAGGTGGATATGCGCAGGCCAACATCTCGGTCAACCAGTCCGGCTGGAACTCTTTCAATCAACGCGGTTCGCCATCTGATGGGTCTTCGGTCGCGCCATATGCGAACAACATCCTTTATCACCTGATGGATCAGAAGCCTTACAGCCTCGATGGCAACAAGCGGCCCGGAGGGACCAACCCCTGTGGCGGTTCGCACCCCGATCTCACATCGACCTATCGGGGCAGCATTGTCATCGCTCCGTGCCGTCACCGGACCTAAGCCGCCGGAACTCACCAAGCCTCATCTACCTGACCGCCGCAGGGCGGCTTTTTCTTGCCTGGAGCAACCATGCCCGCAGTCTCCGATTACGTGACCGGTTCAATTTCGCTCACCAATGGCTCCATAAACTTCACCGGCACCTCCACCGGCTGGCTGCTTGCTGGCTTCAAGGAAGGCGACACCATCATCGACATCACTGGCGCCACCGAGTTCATGGGCGTCATCGCGACTATCGATGCTAATGGGGCAGGGACGCTCACCAAGGCGTGGGAAGGTCCGACGCTGGTCGATGTGGCCTATAGGATGCGTTACCAGCCTGACGGGGCTCGTGTGTCAGCCCAGGCGCGCAATCTGATCGAACTGCTGGGCAATGGGAATGTCCTGGCTCTGGCCGGGCTGTCCGGCTCCGCCAATCAAGTGCCAATGTTCACCGGCCCCGGCGCCATGACGCTTGTGCCCAAGACCGATCTGGTGAGCGGCGTTGCCTATGATGTGCAGGTTGATCTGTTGGCCGACCGGGACGCTTACGATGGGCAAGCGGAAGGATTCAGCGTCCTCGTGGCGGACGTGGGCGACGGACGGGCAGCTGTCTATGCCAAGGCTTCGGCAGCGTCCGGCGACTGGACGGACCCGGCATATGTGACTGGACCTGTCGGGCCGGCACCGGTGTTCACAGTGGACACCACCACGACGCTTGCACCAGGCTCCGCTGCAACGTTCGTCTTGACGCCCACCGTTGACGGCTACGAGATCGACATCGGCATACCGGCCGGCCGTGCCGATGGCGTTCCGTTTCTGTGGGATACTGGCACCGCTGATGCTGACCCGGGAAGCGGTGACCTTCGGGCCAACAACGCCTCTTTGGGCTCCGCGACTTTTCTGTATGTATCGAAGACTTCGGCGGCTGGATCAGCGGTCGCGGCGTATTTGCTATCCTTGGACGATAGCACCAATCCGACAAAGAAGGGCGATCTCATCCTGAAGCGATCCGCTGACGGAGTGATCGCGTCTTTCATCGTCGGCACCGTCACGGACGCCACCAACTATGTGACGATCGCTGTTTCGGGCCACTCCGGCGCTACGTCATTCACGGCTGCTGATTTGATCCAGTTCGAATTTGCCCGAGCTGGCGATAAAGGCGCCGACGGTGCTGGAACCGGCGATGTGGTGGGTCCGGCATCGTCTACCAACAACGCCATCGTCCGGTTCGATGGCACCACCGGCAAACTTCTGAAGGAACTGGGCAGCGGCGTAGCCAACTCCGATATGGCTTTGATGGCTGAAGCCACGGTCAAGGGGCGGGCTGTTGGTTCTGGCACCAACGTTCCGTCCGATCTGACAGGCGCTCAGGTTGCCGCCATCGTGATGGCAGGCGGCCAGTTGGCCTTCCCTGCAACACAAATCCCGTCGGCTAATGCCAACACCCTCGATGACTACGAAGAGGGCACCTACACCCCGACCTATACCAACATCACCATCGGCAACGGCACAGTCAGCTCGAAGTACACCAAAGTTGGTGACCTCATTCATCTGGAATGGTCACTTACCTGGGGCAGCACGACTTCAGCCACGGCAAGCCCAACCACTATCGGCCTGCCGTTTACTGCCGGCGCGGACGGTGCCGGTTCGGCATCTGCGTTGGACCTCGGGAGCGCGTTTTTCCACCCGATTGTTTTTCGCTCAACCACGTCAATGGTTCCGAGAAGCCCTAGCGCCGGTAGCTATTCCGGCACGGTCCCCTTCACCTGGACGACCGGCGACGTGCTGACCATCACCACAACCTACAAGGTCTGACACATGACGGAAATTCTGCAGCGGTCCGAACTGGACATGACGGGCTACAATGTCGGTGAGGACGTGGCCATGCAGGGGCAGATTGCCCTGCGCTGGCGCAAGCTCACCTATGCGAACGGAACGCTGATCGCGACAGAGTATCATCGCGCAATGATCGAGCCTCTGATGGATATCGCAGGCTTCCTAGACGGCGTCGAAGCCGACCTGGCGGCGCAGGGCTGGCCCTGGGCCGAAAATGTAGTAGCGCTTGACCGCCAGATCATCGCGACCCTTGCCAGCATGATCTGGACCGAGAACGTCGTGGCTGCATTCGACGCACGCCGGCGGGCCGAGGAGCAACAGACAAATGATCTCGCTGCCATGTCGGCCCAAAGGCTTCCGCGATGGAAGTTCTGGGCGGCCCTCGGCATGGCCGGCCTTACGGATGCAGTCCGAGCAGCCTTTTCCGCTATCCCCGATCCCCAACTGCGGGCCATAGCCGTCGCGAAGCTGGAAAATACGGACTACTACGACCGGTCTGACGCATTGTTCGCTGACGAAGCTCTTCTGGGGCAGATCGGTATCGATAGCGACGGCGTTGACGCGCTCTGGGCACAGGCGTTGGCGCTGCCCGATTGACCAATGGGCCCGGCAGCCCGGACGGCTAATTGCAGAGTGTGGTTTCTGAGCACAGGGCATCGACAAGTCGCGCCGTTCGCGCGTCTGCCCCAACGCCTGTAGGATGGTAGAGGGTATCGAACATCAAGCTCATCGGCAGAAGACTGTCTTCGTAGTCGCCGACCCACGCGACCCCAGAAGAGATCAATCGGTCCCGCGCCGCGAACAGCCTGCATATGTATTGTGGCTCACGAACCTCGGGACGATTCATTTGGTTCGGCCACGTCATGATTAGCAAAATTCCTTCGCGCTCCGCCCAGTTGGCAAGATCCTCGATGATTTCCAACGACCTGTGCTTGGCATGTTGGGGCTCGCACACAGGCAAGTCTGGTGCAGTGGTCGTTTCGTTAGGTTGGACTCCCGAGAGCGAGATGAGGCTGTCAGTCTGGCTCTGAGTAGGTCCGCGCCAATCACCTCTCTGGTCGATGTCCCCCTTCTTGTGGGAGACGACCAGCTCCTCGGACGGAATCTCAGTCCAAGCTGCGCGAAATATTCGTTGTAGAGGTAAGAGGCGAAGGAAGTGCAAGGCCTCGAGCGGGCGCATGTCCTGCATTAGCTCAAGACCCATTGAGTAGGCGACGGTGGCGGAGACGAAATTCTCGACCTCATCGGTGGCGAGCACATGCGGTTCGAGCGGGAGAAGCACAGCATCTCCTGTCTTTGCCACTTCGCGTACCTCACGCGCCATGAAGCGGATACCCAAGCTGCCTGTAACGCCCATGTTGACGGTTGGTCGCCCCGTTGCCTGCTCCAACATGGAGGCGCGCACGCCAAACATTGCTCCGGACCCGGCCATCACGATGAGCTTGGGTTGCTCGACACTCAACGCGTAATTGCGCTTCATCAGGGTGATTTCCCGGCTGCCATAAAATGGGTCGGGGAAAGGCTTGCCCGCGCCCATCACGATCGAAAGTGCCATGAACAGCAGGCCGGCCACGACAACTGCTCCGGCGGTGATGAAAAAGGTGCGCATCAGAAATTGAAATACAGGAAGGGCGCCACACTGGCCACCGACCAAAGAAGCGTGAGCGAGAAGAGCAGGGCGAGCCCAACTGCCGCACCCCAAGCTGCATTCGGGCGCCACTGAAGCCAAGACCGAGTACGGGCCAGCCCCGAGTATTCAATAATGCCCGGATCAAACTTTCGCATTATCTGGGAGGTGTTTGGACAGAGGAACACGACGGCTGCCAATGAGCCGAGGTGCACGGCGATGTGCGTTACGTCGGCCGGCAGCGCGACCGCTGACAGCCCACTGATCCCTGCCATACCAGCGTAGACAATGCCAGCAGCAGCGAGATCCTCTGCGCGAAATAGTACCCAGGTGAGAACCACGGCCAAGAATGTCAGCCCAACCCCGATGGGCCGAACTAGTCTGTAAGCGCTGAGGCGCGACGCGGCGAAACGTTGGTGCACAATGAGCATCGCCCCGTGCAGCGCACCCCAGGCAACAAAGGTCCAGCCTGCACCGTGCCACAGCCCGCCAATGAGCATAGTCAGGAAGAGGTTTATCGGACGTCGCCATGGACGGACGCGATTTCCTCCGAAACCAATGTAGACGTAGTCCCTTAGGAAGCGGGATAGCGTCATATGCCAGCGGCGCCAGAACGCAGTGATGCTGCTGCTCTTATAGGGGGAGAAGAAGTTGACCGGCAGTCTAATACTGAACATGGCCGCCAGGCCTATGGCCATGTCGCTGTAGCCAGAGAAGTCGAAGTAGAGCTGGAAAGTGTAAGCAAGCGTTCCGAGCCAGCCGTCCAGGAAGCCGACTGCGCTCCCAGATGCGGCTCCATCGAAAACGGCATTGGCGTATGGCGCAACCGGGTCCGCAAGCACCACTTTCTTGGCGAGGCCGATGGCAAAGATTGTAAGACCCGCCGCGAAAAACGCATTCTCCCGAAGCCTCGACCAAGCTCTGCTGAACTGCGGTAGTAGGTCTCCGTGGTGGATAATGGGTCCTGCAATGAGATGCGGAAAAAACGTGACGAACAGTGCGTACCGCATCAGGTTGGGTTCAAACTTTGCACCTCGCGTGACGTCGACCAGGTAGGTGATCTGCACAAAGGTGTAGAAAGAGATGCCGAGAGGCAGGTGCGACGTTGGCAACTCGGTATGGATGCCAATTACCGACGCCCCGAACGCCCAGTACTTAAAGAAGGCGATGCCGGCGAGATTGGCCGCAATGGCGACGATTAGGAGCGGGCGTTGATGCGCTCCTGGGCGAGCCAGGAACAATCCGGCAATGAAGTTTGCGGCGATCGAAATGGCCAGTAGACCAAGATCAAACCAGCCAGCGAAAGAATAAAATACGAGCGACGCCGCCGTTAGAAACCAAAGCGCCGCCTGACGACCACCCCACCGCAACAACACGGCATAGCCGACGAGGCACGCGGGCAGGAACCCAAAGATGAACTCGTACGAGCTGAAGACCATGTGCTCTTAGAGGGCGCCTCTCGGGAAACTGTCAAGAGCGCCAGACCGGCGCCCCGAAGCGCTGAACAGAAACTTGCCTTCCACAGGCGGTCCATCGGGGCCGCCTCTTTCTTTTGTCACATCAATGGAGGCCGATATGGCTCGATCCGTGAACGCGGAGACCATCGAACACGTCAAGCGATGGGAGGGTTTTCGTGCCCAGGCTTATCCCGACCCCGGCTCGCGCGATGGGAAGCCCGTAACCATCGGTTATGGCCAGACCCGGCGCAACGGCCGTCCCATTCAGTTGGGGGAGACCATCACCGAAGCCGAGGCGGCGCAATGGCTGCTGCAGGAGCTGGCGCGCGTGGCGGGCGTGGTTGAGCAGGCCGTCAAGGTGCCGCTCAATGACAACCAGTTCGGCGCCCTGGTGAGCTTCACATACAACGTGGGAGACAATGCCTTCAAGGGCTCCACGCTGCTCAAGAAGCTCAACGCCGGCGACTACCAGGCGGTCCCTGCCCAGATGGCCCGCTGGAACAAGAACGATGGCAAGGTCATGGAAGGTCTGGTCAACCGGCGTGCCTCAGAGGCTGGGCTTTGGGCGAAGGGCGCCTTCGTCTCGTCGGCGCCCGTCGATGCCAAACCCGGCAACCCGATCAAGGAACTGGTGACACCCGAGAACATGGCGGCCGGCGGCGGGCTTCTGGGTGGCGCTGCGGCGGTCGCGTCTGGCAATGGCCCGGTCCAGTACGCCATTGCCGCCCTGATGGTCATAGCGGCCATCACGATCGCTTTCCTCGTGATCAGGAAGGCAACGCGATGATCGACTTCATCCTCTTTCTTCTCGGCATGGTGCCGTGGCCGGCGTGGGCCGTGCTCGCCCTGTGCCTCATATGTGCCGTCCAGTTCGTCTGGGGCTGGCGGGCGACCATTGCCGCCATCATCTCCCTTCTGCCGATCCTGGGCTATCTCTGGGGCCGGAAGCGGCAAGCGGAGATCGATCAAGCCCGGCGCGACCGGGAGGCGCTTCAGGACGCCAGATATCGGCGTGAGGTTGACCAAGGCGTTTCCGAGATGGGCGCCCAGGACGTGTCCGAAGAACTCTCGAGGTGGAACCGTGATTAAGATCATCGCTCTGATGCTATCTGCTGTGATGATGGCCGGCTGCTCGACCACGGGCGGCAACTTCTGCGACCTAGCCGCGCCGATCCGTCCGTCGTCGGAAGATCGATTGACCGGCGGCACGGCAAGCCAGCTTCTGGCCCACAACAAGACCGGCGAAGGCCGGTGCGGCTGGCGGCCGTAACTCCAATCGGCGGCCAGCGTCCCCGCCTTCCTGACACCCTGCATAAATGCGGAGCGGCACTGTGCCAGAAGACAATACCCAACGCGATATCGGCGACCTCAAAGGTGAGCTCGGAGAACTTCGAGGAGAGATGAAAGGCGTCGACCGGCGCCTCGAGGAGATCATCGGGCTCATCAAAAGCCAGGACGAACGATCTTCGGCCAGCCGGGCGCGCATGTACGAGGCGCAAGAGAAAACCGCTCAGGAGGTCCACAGCCTCAATAGCAGGGTCAAGACAGTGGAGGGCGCGGTCGCAGCCATGGACCCTGTGTTTCAGCGGGTGGGGAGCCTTCTGGAGCGATCCAAGGGCATCCTGTTCGTGGTCGGCATAATCTGGCTCTTCATGGGCGGGCTGATCCTTGAAGCCATCAAGTGGGTCGGCCAGATGGTTGCCAGGGCGGTCATGGGAGGGCCGTGAACAGCAGCAGAACGGGTGAGGAACAGTCGGCGCACATGTGGAAAAGCGTCCTACGCTTGACCTGAATCGGGAAACGGTGGGAAATAGAAAACCCGGGCCTCTCGCGGAGGCGCCGGGTTTCGATAACCGTCCTCAGGGAACGGCCGGTAGCAAGCACACCTTCTAACGAAATAGAGGGTGCGGTCAAGACCCTGAGGCATCACACAGAGGTGCCTTATGCCGGATACTCCGGATCTGATCGTTCGCGGTCAAACTGTTCGCTTTACCACAGACGGCCTCGCCAGGCTCAACGACGTCTGGTCTGCAGCGGGATCCCCAAAGAACCGGACGCCATCAGACTGGCTGCGTCTCCCGACATCGAACCGATTCCGAGATGCGGTGCTCGAAAAGATCACGGGAAAATCCCGTGATTGGACGAATACCGAAGTCAGATCAGTGGTTTACTTCAAGAGGGGCATCGGCACTTTTGCGGATGTACGCCTCGCGTTGGCGTATGCGGAATATCTCGATCAGCGGCTGGCTGTTGAGGTCCGAGAGGTTTTTCTTCGGTTCAAAGGCGCCGACCCGGTCCTTGCGGACGAGCTGCTCGAGCGCGCTACGCCCGAGGCGAACGAGTGGGTAGCCCGGCGTGCGATGGGCCGGAGCGTGCGCAACATGTACACTTCCGAACTTGGGAAGCGCGGTGTGGCTGACGGTCGCGAATATGCCTTCTGCACGAACGCCACCTACCAGAACCTGTTTGGGGCCAACGCGGCTGAACTAAAGCAGGTCAAAGATCTGCCGGCAAAGGCCAATCTCCGAGACAATCTGAGCATCACGGAGCTGGCCTTTCTGGCCGCCTCAGAGGCGCTTTCAGTGGAACGCATGAGTGAGGAAGATAGCTTCGGATTTGTGGAGTGCCGCAGTGCCACGGCGCTGAGTGCCAAGGCCATCAAGTCGGCCATCGACGCTGATCGGCGTAGTCGTCGCAGAGCGTAGGTCGTGCCAGGCCCGCTTTGGCGGGCCTATCCATTCCATCCCATGGCGGCAATCGAAACCATCGGCGCACTCATAGCGGACGACTTCACGGTCTGGGTCCATTGCGAGAACCAGTTCTGCCGGCATCATGCGATCCTCGACCTGCAGGCTCTGGCCGATCGTCTCGGCATGGACTTTGTGTGCATCGGCAAGCCGAACCCGCTCCTGGCGAAACTGCGGTGCTCGGAATGCGGCGGCAAAGACCTCGGGCTCACCATTCAGCCGGTGACGGGATACACCTATGGGCCGCCTCCTGCCGATCTGCCATTCGGAGAGCCGAGGCGTGACAGGCCGCATGTGAAGCCGCGGCGGGCCCGGAGGCGGGTCAGGCTATGAACTGACCATGTCCGCGGGGCTGCACAGTTCGATGTCGTATTCGTCGAGCACGATCTCCTGGGCTGAATAGGGCGGGCCATTGAGCCAGCCGTCCTCGGTCGCGTTAGCCTGTCGGATTGGCTGCGCCGTCCCTCCAAAGGAACTGCCGACGTCGATGGCATGGGGTACTGCGACGACAACGCGCGAGCCGATGTCCGTGCACCGATACTTCTGGCCAGACATGATGAAATCTTCGCCGATGCGGAAATCTGAGAGCTTCATTTGTCCTCTCCAATTGGCTTCAGCTTAGGGCTGCAGCGTCGCATCTACAAGGAGTTGATCAAAGGCTTCTTGGTATCGGTGCCTTCATACCGGCTGGAATTCACTTCCCGACCGACCCGATAGAATTCGAGCTGGCTGTCGATCTGCGCATCGAGCAGCAGGGCCTTCGCGTCCGTGCCCTGCACCTCCGTGTTGAGCCAGGTGCGGTATGCCTCAGGCGCCAGAATGATCGGCATCCTGTTGTGTATTTCCGCGATCTCCGGCACGGCCGGCGCGGTGATGATCGCGCAACTGGTGACGCCCAGATTGTCATTGTGAGCCCAGATGCCGGCGAAGCTGAAGGGTGCGCCGCCCGGCAGTTGCAGGAGCCAAGGATCCTTGCCGTCATCGTCGAGATTCTTCGTCCATTCGAAATAGCCGTCGGCCGGGATCAGGCATCGCCGGGACTTGAAGGCCTCGCGGAAGGCGCCGGATGTGTCGACGGTTTCGATGCGGGCGTTGAACATCGCCGCCTTGGGCATTTCCTTGGCGAAGAATGGCACCAGCCACCAGCGGCCCTGATCCATCTCCATGTTTCCAACCTTGTCGAGGTGGACGAAGTCAATCGTCTGGGTCGGCGCGACATTGAACCGGGGCGGAAGGTTCGTCGCCGGGGCGTTGTGGATGTTGTAGAGCGCATGGATCTGCGACCAGGTCAGCTCATTGGTGAAGCGACCGCACATCAAAACCCCTCCCGCAGTGCAAGCTTGCCATATTCCGGCCGCCAGATGCCTGCTTCGGCCATCGTCACCACGACGCGCTCATAGCCCATCTGGTTCCGAAGTTCCTCTGCCCGGGAAAGGGCGGCCTTCACGGGCCAGGGCCCCATCTCTCCTCCAGCTTCGTAGACGCCCTTGGCTGTCACCCTGGCGCACCAGTAGATGCTGGCCGAGGGTTCCACATAGGTTAGGCCGGCAGCGATCATTTCAACGCTGGTGCCGCCGATTCCGACTATGATCGCATCTTCGGCTATTTCATCGTCGCGCGTCGTCCACTGGTAAATTGGGGGGTCGAGGTCTCGCAACATCGCCCGGATGGTCGCTTCCCGCTGATCTGCACCTTCTTCTTCGCGCAGTTCTGCGGGAATGCGTTCAACTTCGGCCAGCAGCTTGCGCAGCCGGGCGATTTCCTTGTCGCGCTTGGGGTTGATGGATGGGACGCGGGCCATCAGCACCAAAATTCATGACCATTCGGCCAGCGTCGAGCGAGCCCTTCCGAGATCAGTATGTCGCCAACGTCCCGACCGCCGATGCGGATCGTCGCCAGCGTGCGTCCATAACGATCGGCGCCGTGGGCCTCAACAGTGAATGGGTTCTGGCTTAGCAGGTCGCGCAATCTGCGGCTGGCCCGGTGCGCCAGTTCAACCTCCGCCTGGCCGCCGCAGATGTCATTGTACGGCTCGGGTGTGTCGAACGACTCGAGGCGCAGGTTGACACCCTCAAGCCAGATCGTATCGCCATCCACGACGCACGTGTGGCGATTGCTGCCGCACATCGAAAAGTTCACCCGCCATTCCTGCGCGGTGGTTGGGGTCGCGAAAAGCGCAACGGCTGCAAATGCGATGAGATTTCGGTGGTAACTGCTCATGCGCCTAGAAAAGCACGAGCGCCCTCAGGCGGCCAGAATGAATTTGGGAGTGCGATTGTTGCGCGCTCCCGCAACCATCGCACCCCTAAATGCTTCGGCGTTTAGGGGTG
>CBFGPB010000050.1:0-12589 GCA_965650545.1 uncultured Devosia sp.
ACGGAACGCACGTCGTCGGAGGTGTAGAGGTGGCGGTGCACGCCGGCGATGGCCTGGATGCGGACCTGCGTTTCGGCGAGGGCGCGCTTGGCTTCGGGGTCTTCGACCGCATTGGATTGCAGGCCCACCAGGGCGGCGACCATGGCGAGGGAATTGCCGACGCGATGGTTCACCTCGCCCAGCAGCATTTCGGCGCGCTCGCGGGCCTCCTGCATTTCGCGCTCGGCCTTGGCCTTGGCCCGGGTCAGGCGGACGTGATCAATGGCGTGATCGATGGCGGCCAGCAGCAGGGCCATGAATTCTTCCGAGCCGGTCTTGGGCACGAAGTCGGTTGCGCCGGCCTTGAGGGCACTGACGGCAATCGACATTTCCGCCGAGGCCGTCACATAGACGACGGCGGGGCGATCCTCCATGCCCTCCATGCCGGCGAGGACGTCCAGACCGGTTCCCGTGGGCAGGTTGTGGTCGAGCGCGACCACATCGATCCCGCCCTTGCGCAGGATGTCCAGTCCCTCCTCGCCCGAAGAGGCATGGTCGAATTCATAGCCGCGGCGCTGCATGGCCTTCTCGACCAGGCGCGTCAGCCCCGGATCGTCGTCGATATAGAGAACATGCGGCGTGCGGTTGGGCATGGTGGACTAGTCGGCCTCTGGAATCTGCATGACCGAAAAGAACAGGCCGAGCTGCTTGATGGCATTGGCAAAGCCATCATAGTCGACCGGCTTGGTAATATACACATTGGCGCCCAGGTCATAGCAACGCTGGATTTCGCGCTGGTCATCAGTCGTGGTCAGGACCACGACCGGCGAGCGGCGCGTATGTTCGTTGCCCTTGACCTTCTCGAGAATGTCGATGCCGGTCATGTCGGGCAGGTTGAGGTCGAGCAGGACAAGCAATTGCCGTCCCTTGTTGACCAGGCCGGTGCCATCCGGACCCATCAGGTAGGAGAGGGCATCGGTGCCGTTGGTGAAGGGCACGATCTCGTTGGCCACGCCGGCGCGGCGGATGTTCTTCTCGATGAGGCGGGCATGCCCCTCGTCGTCCTCGACCATGATGATGGTCACGGGCCGTGCATTGTTCATTCGCCCATACTCCCCAGGTAGCTGCGCGAGTCGCGCGGCAGATTGATGATGAAAGTGGTGCCCTCGCCCAGCCTGGAGGTCAGCGTAACGTCGCCGCCCAGGCTACGCACCATGGTGCGCACATGTGCCAGGCCGATGCCTTCGCCCGGACTGCTTTGCGAGCCCGAACGGCGGAACAGTTCGAAGACACGCTCGTGGTCGGTTTCGGCGATCCCCCGCCCGTTGTCCTCGATTTCGATGACAACGCGGTTGCCCGGTACGTGGCGGGCACGGATGGCGACACGCAAGGGGCGCGCCGTGTCCTGGTACTTGATGGCATTGTCGAGCATGTTGCCCAGGATCTGTTCCAGCGACAGCCGGTCGGTGATCAGCTTGCCGACGCGGATGTCGGTCGAGATCTCGCCCTCGCTCTCGCTGATCTGGTGCTGGACGGCGGCGGTGGTGGTTTCCGCCACCTCGGCCAGGTCGACGGGCTCGGGCTTGAGCTGGCGCCGGCCTTCACGCGAAATCTTGAGGATGGCGTTGATCAGGCCGTCCATCTTGCGCGTGGCGGCGCGGATGAAGGTGATGGCCTCGGGAAGGTCTTCGGTGGCGGCCTGACGGGCCTCTGCGGCCAGCGGGTTGTCGCTTTCGGTGGGCTGGCTCTCCATATAGGCCTTCACCTCGCCGACGCTGGTTTCGAGCTCGGCGGTAAAGCCCATGATGTTGACCAGCGGCGCGCGCAGGTCGTGGGTGACGATATAGGCGAAGCGCTGGATTTCCTCGTTGGCCCGGCCCAGGTCGGCTGTGCGCTCGCGCACCCTCTCTTCAAGGCTGGCATTGGCCTCGACGATGGCCTGCCGGGCATTGGCGAGTTCCTGGGTGTAGCTGATGACAGCCCAGATAGCTCCACCCACCACGGCAAAGATCACCAGGGCGCCGATGATCGAAACGATGCGCAGCAGGTTTGCCGTGTTGCGCTGGTCGGCAGCCCCCTGTTCGAGGCGAGCGTCTGCCGCGCTGATCAGGCCGTTGAAGAATGCTGCAGCCCGATCCATGGCCTCCTTGGCGGTATCGATGCGGATAGTCTCTGCCGCTTCCTGGCTTTGGCCGTTCTGCACCAGGGCCACGATCCGCGCCATTTCCGAAAGCTTGAAGGCGATGTCCTCGCGCAGCTGTTTCACAGGCTCGGTCGCCTGCGGGTACGGGGCGAGGACCGTTTCGAGTGCAGTCAGCTTTTCGTCGATCTGTGGAACGACCGCCTCGTACCGGGCGAGATAGGCATCGTCGCTGGTAATGATGTAACCGCGCTGACTGACAATGGCTTCCTGGACGAGGTTGCGCAGATCCACAGTGGCGGCCCGGGCGTCGCGCGCCTCGATCACTTCGGTGAAATATGCCTGCGTTCTTTCGCCCAGCCAAAGGGTCGTACCGACGATGCCCATGAGGGCAAGCAGGCCGACAAGCAGCAGCAGGGCGGTGGACCGCGCGAATGTCTTGCTGGTGATCGGCATGGTTTCCCCAGGTGGCTCAGGACTTCATGGCCCGAATGGGGGAGCAGGGCAATATGCATAGATTAATCCGTGATCGGTTTTCCCGTGTCGCGGCCTGCCTCTTTCAAGCCACGAATGGGAAACAGAATCTTAAGCGTCCCTATGCAAGATCGGCCTCCAGTTTATGTAACCGGCCTATTTTGCCGGAGTGGAGTTGTGGCGGATATGGGCAAGAATTCCCTGCCCGAAACCGATGTACCAGGCGGTCCGCATGTGCCCGTATTGCTGGAGGAAGTGCTCTCGGCCCTTTCCCCGGTTGCCGGTTGCCGCATTGTCGATGGCACGTTCGGGGCAGGGGGCTATTCGCGGGCCCTGCTCGAAGCGGGGGCCATGGTTATCGGCATCGACCGCGACCCTTCCGTTGCCCCCCACGTCGCGGCGCTGAAGGCGGATTTCCCGGACAGGTTCACCTTCGTCCCCGGCACGTTTTCCGAGCTCGACACGCTGGTTGCCGGACATGGACCGGTCGACGCCGTCGTCCTCGATATCGGCGTCTCCTCGATGCAGCTCGACCAGGCGGAGCGTGGTTTTTCCTTCATGCGCGATGGTCCGCTCGACATGCGCATGAGCCGGGACGGCACCAGCGCTGCCGATCTGGTCAACGATCTCGACGCCGAAGACCTGGCCAACCTGCTCTATGCTTATGGCGAGGAGCGCAAGTCCCGCCGCATTGCGCAGTTCATCGTAGCAGCGCGCGAGACGGCGCCTATCGAGACGACACTGGAACTGGCGCGCATCATCGAAAGGGCCATCGGCCGGAAGCCCGGCGACGCCCATCCGGCGACGCGTTCGTTTCAGGCCCTGCGCATCGCCGTTAATGGCGAGTTCGACCAGTTGGTTGAAGGCCTGTTCGCGGCCGAACGACTGCTGCCCGAGGGCGGCCGGCTGGCCGTGGTCAGCTTTCATTCGCTGGAAGACCGCATCGTCAAACGCTTCTTCGATCCCGAAAAGGGCGGGCCGGCCGCATCGCGCCACCTGCCGCAGGTGGAGTCCGCGCCGCGTCGCTGGCAGCGCGCCGGCAAGGCGGTCAAGTCGGGTCCAGCCGAACTGGCCCGCAACCCAAGGGCTCGATCGGCGGTTCTGCGCAGCGGCATCCGCACTGGCGACGCCGCGCGTCCGGTGGACTATTCCGGTCTCGGCGTTCCCCAGATCAGGGGCGCCGCATGATCCGCAACATCAACATCTTCCTGCTCTGCACCTCGGTGATCATGTTGTCGGGGGTTTACGCGCTGAAGTTCTCGATCGAAGGGACCGCGGCGGAACGCACTTCCATCCAGGCGCAGATCGCCGATCAGGAAGGACAGCTTTCCCTGCTCAAGGCGGACTGGGCGGTGCTCAACCAGCCCGGACATATCGCCCCGATCGTCAAGCGCCACGAGGCCGAACTGGCCATCGGGCCGGTTCAGCAGGAGCAGTTCGGGTCCTTCACGGCCCTGCCCATGCGTCCGGTGGCGCCGGATACAGCGGCCATGGATGCGCTATTTGCGGCCATTTCGGAGGGCATCGATCCGATCGACGCCATCCTCCAGATGGAGGGGATCGAGTAATGGCCGTTATCAGCGAAGACTTTGGTCCCACGATTGCCCTGGAGGGCGCCCGCAAGCAGCGCGGCAACCTGACCCAGGCCCGCATCCGCTGGATGATCCTGGCCGTGGTCATGGGGTTTACGCTGGTTGGCGGGCGTCTCGTGCAATTGGGCATGGTGGAAACCGACCAGACCATCGAAGGCCAGGCTCGCGACGTCATCACCGCGACGCGCCCGCCGATCCTGGATCGGAATGGGTTGGAAATGGCGGTCGATATCCGCGTGCCGTCGCTGTTTGCCGAGCCGCGCCGCATTATCGATGTCGAAGAGGCGGTCCAGGCCCTGCGGTCGGTGCTGCCCGATCTCGAAGAGGACTGGCTGCGCAACCGCCTGACCGGCGACCAGGGCTTCGTCTGGGTCAAGCGCGAACTGACCCCGGCGATCCAGGACGCCGTCATGCGACTGGGCATTCCGGGCGTGGACTTCATCACCGAATCCAAGCGCTTTTATCCCGGCATGAACGAGGCCGCGCATATCCTGGGCTCCACGAACGTGGACAACCAGGGCATTGCCGGCATCGAGCGCCATATGGATGGCGAGTCCATTGCGCTGTTGCAGGAACTGGGCCTCGCCCGCGGCAATGCCCTGACGCCGGTGGAATTGAGCGTCGACATGCGTGTCCAGCACGTCATGCACGAGCAGCTGGTCGATGCCATGACCCGCTACCAGGCGATTGCCGCGGCCGGCGCAATGATGGACATCCATACCGGCGAGATCATCGCCCTCGTCTCCCTGCCCGATTTCAACCCCAACGAGCCCGCCTCGGCGCTGGTCAAGGATACGTTCAACCGCGTGACCTCGGGCATTTTCGAGCCCGGCTCGATCTTCAAGACGGTGACCATTGCAGGTGCGCTGGACAGCGGCGCCGTGCGGGTGACCGACGAGTTCGACGCGCGCTACGGCATCCGGTTCGGGCGCTACACGATCGACGACTTCCACGGCAAGCACCGCATCCTGGCGCTGCCGGAGGTGTACAAGTACTCGTCCAATATCGGCACCATCCGCATCATGCAGGCCATGGGCAAGGAGGCCTACCGGGCCTTTCTCAGCCGCATGAAGTTCGATCAGCGCGTCGAGTTCGAGCTGCCCGAAATGCGCGTGCCCAGCGTGCCGGACAGCTTTTCCGAAGTCGGTGCGGCAACGGCGTCCTTCGGCCACGGCCTTTCGGTCTCGCCGCTGCATATGCTCACGGCCTATGCGGCCTTCACCAATGGCGGCAACTATATCGCGCCCACGCTCTACAAGCGCAGCATGGCCGAGGCCGAGGGCCTCTACGAGCGGGTGATCAGCGCCGAGACCAGCGCCAACATGCGCTATCTGATGCGTCTCAATGCCATTTCTGCCGGCGGCTCGGGCTCGCAAATGAACAAGGCCGCGCTCGGCTATCGCGCCGGTGGCAAGACCGGCACCGCCGAAAAGGTCGTCGATGGGCGCTATTCGTCCAACAAGGTCACGAATTTCTTTGCGTCGGCCTTCCCGCTCGACAATCCGCGCTATGCCATGGTGATCATGGTCGATGAGCCCAAGGCGGAAAACCCGCAATCGGGCACGACGGCGGGCTGGAATGCCGGGCAGGTTACCGGCCGCATCATCCAGCGCGCGGCCCCCATGCTGGGCATTGCGCCCGACTTCAGCGAATTGCTCGACCAACAGATTGTCCCGCCTGCCGTCAGACAATTGTATCCAGAAGGATTCTGATCCGTGTCAATCAGCGTAACCCAACTGCTCGAAGGCTCCGGCGCACGTCCCAAGAAAGGGCTGGGTGCGGTCTTCGGCCTCAATTCCGACAGCCGCCGGATCGAGCCGGGCGACATTTTCTTCGCGCTGCCGGGCGCCAAGGTGCATGGCAACCAGTTTGTCTCGGACGCGGTCGATCGCGGTGCCCTGGCCATTGTCACCGACATTGCCCCGCCGGGCGATCCGGGGGTTCCGGTCATCATCGTCAAGGATGTGCGCGCCGCCTATGCGCGCGCCGCCAGCCGCGTGTTCGAACCGCAGCCGGAAATCCTCGTCGCCGTGACGGGCACAAACGGCAAGACCTCGGTCGCTTCCTTCGTGCGCCAGATATGGGATCATGCCGGCATTCCCGGCGCCAGCATCGGCACACTGGGTATCCAGACGGCCAAGCGGACCATAGAAGGCGCGCTGACCACGCCGGACTCACGCACGCTGCACCAGGCCATGCGCGCGCTCAAGGCGCAGGGCGTGGATCACGTCGCGCTGGAAGCCTCCAGCCACGGGCTCGACCAGCACCGGCTCGATGGCGTGCATTTCGAGGCGGTCGCCTTCACCAATCTCAGCCGCGACCATCTCGACTATCACAAGGACATGGACGAGTACCGCAATGCCAAATTGCGGCTGTTCACGGACCTGCTGGTCGATGGCGGGGCGGCCATCGTCAATGTCGACGACCCCGAGCACGAGCAGTTCATGTTCGCCGCGCTTTCGGCCAGCGCCACGCTGCTGACCGTGGGCCGCGAGGGGGCCTATATCGAGATCCTTTCGATCAAGCCCGAAGGTTATGGCCAGCGCGTTGAGGTGCGCCATGTGGGCGAGAAGGTCAGCTTCCACCTCAAGATTCCGGGCGAATTCCAGGTTTCCAACGCGCTGATCGCGGCGGCCCTGGCCATGTCGGCCGGTGTCGACAAGGCCGACGCCTTTGCGGCACTGCCCGAACTGGTGGGGGCACGCGGCCGGCTCGAACTGGTTGCCGAGCACAATGGCGCTGCGATCTTTGTCGACTATTCGCACAAGCCAGAGGCCCTGCGCGTGGCGCTGCAGACGCTGCGTCCCTATGCCAAGAACAAGCTGCATGTCGTCTTCGGCTGCGGTGGCGATCGCGATAAGGGCAAGCGCCCTCAAATGGGCGAAATTGCCAGCGAGCTTGCCGATGTGGTGATTGTCACCGACGACAATCCGCGCACCGAGGACGCTGCGGCCATTCGCGCCGAAGTGCTGGCCGGCGCCAAGGGAGCAACCGAGATTGGGGACCGCAAGCAGGCCATCGAGAAGGCCGTCAAGTCGCTCAAGCCGGGCGACGTGCTGCTGGTCGCGGGCAAGGGTCACGAGACCTACCAGATCATCGGCACGACCAAGTCGCATTTCTCTGACCATGAAGTGGTCGCCGCGGCGGTCAAGGGCTGACACAGTCCTCCACCCGAACTGGATGCGGCACCTCCCCTTTGACGGGGGAGGATGGGAGGGGGTGGTGACCCCGTACGATCTTTCGGTGTACACGATCCCCCTCCCCAACCCTCCCCGCAAGGGGGAGGGTGCTGTATCGAGCTTGCGGCCAAATCCATGACCCCACCTCTCTTCACTCTCGACGCTCTTCTCATCGCCACGGGTGGCCAGGCGTCCGGGGTCTCCGCCACCGAGATCAATTCCATCTCCATCGACTCGCGCGAGCTCGGGCCTGACGCGCTGTTCGTTGCCATCAAGGGGGACCGCTTCGATGGCCATGATTTCGTCGATACCGCTTTGGCAAATGGCGCTGTTGCCGCTCTGGTGAGCCGGGGCGAGGGGCCGGGAAGGATCATGGTTCCCGATGCCCTCGAAGGCCTGCGCGATCTGGCACGGGCAGCGCGTGAGCGCAGCCGGGCCTTCATCGTCGGGGTCACGGGCAGCGTGGGCAAGACCACGACCAAGGAGGCCTTGCGCCTGGTGTTCGAGGCGGCGGGAGAGACGCATGCCTCGATCAAGAGCTTCAACAACCATTGGGGTGTGCCGCTGATGCTGGCGCGCATGCCCGCGACGGCGCAGTTCGGCGTCTTCGAAATGGGCATGAATGCGCCAGACGAAATCCGGCCGCTGAGCCAGCTGGTCCGTCCGCACGTGGCCGTCATCACCACCATCGCGCCGGCACATCTGGAGCGTCTCGGCAGCCTTGAAAATATCGCCCGGGCCAAGGCGGAAATCTTTGAGGGTCTGGAGCCTGGCGGCACAGCGGTGCTCAACGGTGATCATCCGCAGATCGACCTCCTGCTCGAACTAGCCGCAGCGGCTGGTGTCGGCAAGGTCGTGACCTATGGCTTTGCGCGCGGCGTCGACTGGCAGATCATGGAGGCGGAAACGGCGGCCAGCCACAGCTTTGCCACTGTCGTGCACGGCGAGGAAAAATATACGCTGGCGCTGGCGGCGTCGGGACGTCACATGCTCGCCAACGCAACAGCCGCTCTGGCGGTGGCGCATCTCGCGGGCATCGAGCCAGAGGTGGCGCTGCGGGCCCTGGCGGGTTTCGGCGCCCAGCCCGGGCGGGGCGAGCGCGTGGTGCTGGGCGGAGACGAGCGGCCGCTGCTGCTGATCGATGAGAGCTATAATGCCAATTCCGCCTCGATGCGGGCGGCGCTGGAAGTGCTGGCCAATGTCGATCTGCCCAGGGGGCGCAAATTCGTCGTGCTCGGCGACATGCTCGAACTGGGCGCCATGGCAGATGAACTCCATGCCGGGCTCGCCGAGCCGGTGCTGGCGAGCGGCGCGGAGCGGGTCTATCTCGTGGGCAATCACATGGCGGCGCTGGCCGCGGCCCTGCCGCCGGAGCTGGTCGCCGGCCATTTCGCAAACGTTGCCGAAGCGGTGGACGTGATTATCGACGACCTTGCCTATGGCGACGCAATCATGATCAAAGGATCAAACGGCGTAGGCCTCTCGCGCCTCGTGGCCGAGATCAAGACGCGCTTCGCGCAGACCTGAAAGACCCAGAAGAGTAGCCCGATAGAATGCTCTATTTCCTTGGCCAACTGGGTGAGCAACTCGCCGCCTTCAATGTGTTCCGCTACATCACCTTCCGCACTGCCGGGGCGGTGGTAACGGCGCTGTTCTTTGTCTTCCTGTTCGGCCCGGGCATGATTGCACTGCTGCGCGTCAAGCAGGGGCGCGGGCAACCCATTCGTGAAGACGGTCCTGCCGGCCATCTGCTGACCAAGAAGGGCACGCCCACCATGGGCGGGTTGATGATCCTTTCGGGTGCGGTGATCTCGACCTTGCTCTGGTCCAACCTCACCAATGGCTATGTCTGGGTCGTGCTGTTCGTGACTGTGGGCTTCGGCGCCATCGGCTTTTACGACGACTATCTCAAGGTCAAGCGCATGAGCCATGCCGGCTTCGGCTCCAAGCAGCGCCTGCTGCTCGAAGCGCTGATCGGCGGCATTGCGGCCTTCTTCATTTCCCAGCTCGCCCAGGGCGCCTACGGGACGTCGCTGCTGTTCCCCTTCGTCAAGGACCTGGCCGTCAATCTCGGCTATTTCTACATCCTCTTCGGCGGCTTCGTGGTCGTTGCGGCGGGCAATTCGGTAAACCTCACCGACGGCCTCGATGGCCTGGCCATCGTGCCGGTCATGGTGGCTGCTGCCTGTTTCGGCCTTATCGCCTATCTGGTGGGTTCGCAGAACTATGCCGATTACCTGCTGCTCAATTCGGTACCCGGCACGGCCGAACTGGCCGTGGTCTGCGGCGCGCTGATCGGGGCAGGCCTGGGTTTCCTCTGGTTCAACGCGCCTCCAGCCCAGATTTTCATGGGCGATACCGGCTCGCTGGCCCTGGGCGGCGCGCTCGGCACCATCGCGGTAGCCACCAAGCATGAAATCGTGCTGGCTATTATCGGCGGGCTCTTCGTGCTCGAAACCGTCTCGGTGATCGTGCAGGTGACCTCGTTCCGGTTGACCGGCAAACGCGTCTTCCGCATGGCGCCCATCCACCACCATTTCGAGCATCTGGGCTGGACAGAAAGCCAGGTGGTGATCCGCTTCTGGATCATTTCCTTCGTCCTGGCGCTGATCGGGCTCTCCAGCCTCAAGCTGCGCTGACCGGAGCGGCGGCGAAACTTCATCTGCAATTCTCCCGTAGCTGACAGGACGATAGCCAATCGTTGTCAGCTCAACCGGCCGCATTCCGAGCGCTGCGGTCTATCAAGGAGACTTGCCGTGACCGTTCCAACCCGCCTCTCGCTTTGCCTCGCCGTCCTTGCCGCTTCCGGGTCCATGGCCGGTGCCGCCAATGCCACCAGTGCCGTGGGACTGGTCGGGGAGACCACTCTGGTCATGTTCGACACGGAAACCCGCGCGGTATCAGGCACGATGGAAGTGTCCGGTGTCGAGGGCCTCGCCGGCATAGACGTGCGTCCCTCCGACAAGATGCTTTATGGCGTGACCCTTTCCGGCGAGGTGGTTACCATCGACACCGCGAGCGGCGCCGCCACGGTCAAGTCCACCTTGTCTGAGAAGCTGCCCAGCTTTGCGGGCGCCATTGTCGATTTCAACCCGATGGCAGACCGCTTGCGGCTGATGGGCACCGATGGCACCAATCACCGCGTCAATGTCGATGACGGCATGGTCACGGTGGACGGCTCGCTCGCCTACGAGGCTGGGGACATGCATGAGGGCGAGACACCGGCCATCGTGGCCGCTGCCTACATCAATTCCATCGGCAAGCCCGAGGCCACCGCCATGTATGACATCGACGCCACCATCGCCGCGTTGGTCCAGCAGGTCTCGCCCAATGACGGTACGCTCAAGGCCATCGGCAAGCTGGGTGTCGAAGGGTCGACCTATGCCTTCGACATTGCCGCGACCGAGGACCTGACCAACACGGCCTATCTTGTGGTCGACAACGCGCTCTTCACAGTCGATCTCGCTACCGGCGCCGCCACCAGCATTGGCGCCATCGAAGGCGTCGAGGGGATGATCGGCGACATCGCGATCCTGCAATAGCGATCCGAAGCCGCGCGCAACCTTTTCCAGTTCGTGCCGTTGCTTGGATGACCTGTGACGCAGGAAGGGCCTCGGCTGAGCCGGGGCCCTTGTCGTTTCAGCCTTCCGGATTCGCAAAACGCAAACGCCTTGGCAAATCGGTAACCAAAGCACCGGTACAATTGTCGGCATTCTCGTGTCCGCGTACCCGGTTCCTCCCCATGATGTTCTCCCGCGCCGAAAAAACCCCGCTGGCCGAATGGTGGTGGTCCATCGATCGCGAGCTTCTGGGTGCGCTGATCATGTTGCTCACGGTCGGCATGGTCTTGAGTTTCGGGGCGAGCCCGGCCGTTGCCGAGCGCATTGGTCTGGACGAATGGTACTTCGTGCTCCGCCACGCCATGTTCGTCCTGCTGGCCATTCCGGTCATGGTGGTGACTTCGCTGCTCAGCCATCGGCAGGTGCGCTTCGCGGCGCTGGCCGCCCTGGTGGTCATGACCATTCTGCTCTGGGCGACCCTTCACTTTGGGACCGAGGTCAAGGGCGCCCGACGCTGGATTTCGATTGCCGGCTGGTCGGTCCAGCCCACCGAATTTGTCAAGCCTGCCTTCGCCGTCATCGGCGCCTGGCTCTTCTCCGAATACATGATTCATCGCAATGTGCCGGGCCGGACGCTGGCCACGGTGCTGATGCTGGGGATCGTTTCTGCCTTGCTGCTGCAGCCCGATCTTGGCCAGACGGCACTGGTCATGGCGACATGGGCCGTACTGCTGTTTTTCTCGGGCATTTCTTGGTGGGTGATCATTGGCCTCGGTGGTGCCGCCGGCGGCCTGCTGTTCGGCGCCTATACGCTGTTCCCCCACTTCGCCAGTCGCATCAACTCCTTCATCAACCCCGAGGAAGGCAATACCTATCAGGTGGACCGCGCGCTTGAATCGCTGGCCGAGGGTGGCTGGTTCGGCCGCGGCCCCGGCGAGTCAGTCGCCAACAAGCTTATCCCCGACGCCCATGCCGACTTCGTGTTTTCGGCCGCAGCGGGTGAATTCGGCATCCTCTTCTGCATGGGCCTTGTGACCCTGATCGGCTTCATCGCCATCAGGGCCATGATCGCCGCGCAGCGGCAGACCAGTCTCTTCGCGCGGCTCGCGGCCTCGACGCTGGCGGTGCAGTTCGCCATGCAGTCGGGTATCAACCTGGCCGTGAACCTCAACCTCATGCCCGCCAAGGGCATGACGCTGCCTTTCGTCTCCTACGGTGGCACCTCGATGATCGCCGTGGCCTTTGGCATGGGTCTGATGCTCGCTCTCACGCGCACCAAGCCTGAGGATCGCATGGTGACCGGTCTTCCCACCTACCGCAGCCCCGTGGTAGCCCCCGCGGAATGAAAACCTTCATCCTTATTGCGGGCGGCACAGGTGGACACCTGTTTCCGGCCATGGCGCTGGCGCAGGAACTGATCCGGCGCGGGCATGCGGTCGAGCTGATGACCGATCACCGCGTCGAAAGCTACGGCGCCGATTTCCCGGCTCGGACCATCCACATCATTCCGGCTGCGACCCCGTCGGGCGCCAATCCGCTCAAGCTGATCGGCGCGGGCCTGACCATCGTGCGCGGCATCGGCACGGCCTGGGGCAAGCTACGCAAGCTGCGGCCGGCGGCTGTTATCGGCTTTGGCGGCTATCCGACCTTTCCGCCCTTCATCGC